>NZ_JACCSO010000657.1 GCF_013812955.1 Nannocystis sp.
CTGTCGCGCCCGTGGCCGGTCCCCGGGCGTGCAGCTACGGTTCTCGGGCCGCCGGCGGGCGCTGTCTTTGCCGTCTTAGCCAGCTTTTCTCATGCTTTTCTCATGCTTTCTCATGCTGCATCGTCGCTCACGACTGTTGCACACCCGGCCATGGTGCTGTTAGGGTGCGCGCCGAAACAAGGGTCCTGGACGTATTTCGCCGCTTTGCACAAAGCCATCGAGACACGTCACAGCGCGAGGGGTCAGCGACCCTCGGATGGACTCTTTAAAAAGAGGGTGAACTGAAGTGCCGGCCATTTTTCCCCGCTGGACAAACAAGATTCCGCTCGCCATCGGCGTGCTCGGGCCTCTGGCCCTGGCCGGAGCCGTGGGCGGCGTCTGGTACTACTTTTCGCCGAAGTTCACGGACGTCGGCTACCGCCCCCAGCAGCCCGTGGCGTTCAGCCACAAGCTGCACGCGGGTGACATGGGCATGGACTGCCGGTACTGCCACAACACGGTCGAGCGCGCCGCCGTGGCTGCGGTGCCGCCGGCGCAGACCTGCATGAACTGCCACTCGCTGGTGAAGAAGGATAGCCCGCGGCTCAAGCTGGTCCGCGACAGCTACAACACCGGCGAGACGATCCCCTGGGTGCGGGTGCATCAGCTCCCGGACTACGCCTTCTTCGACCACCGTCCGCACCTCGCGGCCGGGGTCGGCTGCGCGTCCTGCCACGGCCGCATCGACAAGATGACGATCGTGGAGATGGACCAGCCGCTGTCGATGGGCTGGTGCCTGGATTGCCACCGCAACCCCGAGCCGCACCTGCGTCCGCGCGACCAGATCACCAACATGGCCTGGGACATCGAGGTCGACGGCAAGGCCTACGACGCCAACAAGGACCCGACGCGCACGCGCGAGGTCACGCCGCCGGAGCACTGCTCGGGGTGCCACCGCTAGTCCGCGCTCAACGGTTTTTCGCATGACCAAGCCCACCGAAACCCTGAAGACCTACTGGCGCAGCCTCGAGGACCACGACGGCACGCGGCCCGCGATCGTCGACGAGTTCCCGGGCCAGGCGGACATCGAGGCCGCCCCGGCCTCGCTGATCCCGGCGACCAAGCTCGCGCGTCGCAAGTTCGCCGGCATCCTCGGCGCCTCGACCGCGCTCGCCGGGCTCACCAGCACCGGCTGCGTGCGCAAGCCGGTCGAGAACATCCTGCCGTTCGCCAAGCGCCCCGAGGACCTGATCCCCGGCCAGCCCATCTACTACGCGACCGCCTACCAGGTCGGCGCCAGCGTGCTCGGCCTGCTCGTCGAGTCGCAGGACGGCCGCCCGACCAAGGTCGAGGGCAACCCACGCCACCCGAACTCCAGCGGCGCCACCGATATGTGGGCCCAGGGCTCGGTGCTAAACCTCTATGATCCGGACCGCTGCCGCGTCCCGCACCGCCTCGGCGCCGACGGCAAGCACACCGTGGCCGACTGGGAGACCGTCACCGCGGAGCTCGGTG
Source organism: Nannocystis sp. (assembly GCF_013812955.1). Taxonomy (GTDB): domain Bacteria; phylum Myxococcota_A; class Polyangia; order Nannocystales; family Nannocystaceae; genus Nannocystis. The sequence continues at coordinate 1,495 of NZ_JACCSO010000657.1, forward strand.
CGACCCTCAAGGATCTGCGCGCCGCCCAGGGCGCCGGCGTGGCGCTGGTCATCCCGACCATCCTCTCGCCGACCTACCGCGACGTCCTGAAGACCTTCAAGGAGAAGTTCGCCAAGGCCCGCATCATCCTTTGTGACCCCGCCGGTGCGAGCAACGGCATCGCCGGCGCCGAGATGGTCGGCGGCCCGGGCACGCGCGCGAGCTACCACCTGACCGGCGCCAAGGTCATCGCCGCCTTCGACAGCGACTTCATCGGCAGCGAGCAGGACCACGTCCGCCTCCAGCGCGAGTACGCCGACGGCCGCGCCGTGGTGAGCCCCGAGGACGCGGCCAACATGAGCCGGCTCTACGCGATCGAGCCGCACTTCACGATCACGGGCGCCCAGGCCGACCATCGCCTGCGCGTGCGCGGCGCGGAGGTCGGCGGCCTGCTCATGGCGCTGGCCAACGAGCTGTTCGGCAACCAGGGCCTGCGCCTGCCCCCGGGCGGCGAGGGCCTGCTCGGTGCGCTACCGAAGGCCGAGCTCAGCCCCGAGCACAGCAAGTTCATCGCCGCGATGGCCCGCGACCTCAACGCCGCCAAGACCGGACGCCGTGCCAGCGCAGTCTTGGTCGGTGAGCGCCAGCCGCCCTGGGCGCACGCCCTCGCCATCGTCATCAACTACGGGCTCGGCAACGGCGGCAACACCGTGCGCCTGCGCCAGGACGACCAGGAGGTCGACACCGACGACCTCGGCGTGCTCGCGGCCGGCCTCGCGGACGGCTCGATCACCCAGGTCATCTGCCTCGAGACCAACCCCGCCTACGAGGCCCCCGGCGAGCTCGGCCTGGCCGCGGCGCTCAAGGACAAGGTGCTCGCGCACCTCGGCCATCACGTCGACGAGACCGGCAAGCTCGCCGCCTGGTGCTTGCCCGCCTCGCACTACCTCGAGTCCTGGGGCGACCTCGAGGCGATCGACTCGACGATCTCGATCGTCCAGCCGCTGATCGCCCCGCTGCATCAGAGCCGCAGCGCGCTCGAGGTCCTGGCGTGGATCGCCACGGACGCCGAGCTCGACGGCTACAGCCTGGTCCAGGGCTACTGGCGCGCCGCCCTCGGGGCGATGTTCTCCGACCGCATGTGGCGCCGCTGGCTGCACGACGGCGTCGTCCAGGGTGTGCCCCGCGCCGGCGGCAACCCCACCCCGCGCGACATGGCGGGCCTGATCGCCGCGCTCGCCAAGGCCGACGTCGCCCGTGGTGACAACTTCGAGCTCAACTTCCACCTCGACCCCAAGCTCGCCGACGGTCGCTTCGCCAACAACGGCTGGCTGCAAGAAGCGCCGCACCCGATGACCAAGCTGACGTGGGACAACGCCGCCTACATCAGCATCGAGACCGCCCGCAAGCTTCAGGTCGAGAACTGCGACCTGCTCAACATCACCGTCGGCGGCCGCTCGCTGGTCGCCCCGGTGTGGATCGCCCCCGGTCAGGCCGACGACACCGTCTCGCTGAACCTCGGCTACGGCCGGCGCGAGATCGGCGGCGTCGCCAACGGCGCCGGCGTCGACGCCTACGGCCTGCAGGCCGCCGAGAACCCCTGGTTCGTCGCCGGCGCCCAGGTGGCCAAGTTCGGCGGCCGCCGCATGGTCTACTCGACCCAGGACCAGGGCTCGCTCGACCCCGGCGTCGACCCGGCCTCGCCCAAGGACGACAGCCAGGGCACCAACCCCGGCCGCGGCTACCCGGTGCGCCCGATCGTCCGCGAGACCACGGTCGAGGGCTTCAAGGCCGACCCGGACTTCTCCCAGAAGGGCGACCTGATCGCCAAGGCGAACCTGCACTCGTTGTGGGACCTCAACACCCACCCCGACCTCGGGCCGCCGGCCTTGGTCGGTCTCCAGCAGTGGGGCATGGTCATCGACCTCAACAAGTGCACCGGCTGCACCGCCTGCACCGTCGCTTGTGTCGCCGAGAACAACATCCCGGTGGTCGGCCGCAGCCAGGTCGCCAACGGCCGCGAGCTGCACTGGATCCGCCTCGACCGCTACTACACCGGCCCCAAGGAGGCCCCGGAGGCGGTCGTCCAGCCGATGCTGTGCCAGCACTGCGAGACGGCCCCCTGCGAGAACGTGTGCCCGGTCAACGCGACCGCGCACAGCCCCGAGGGCCTGAACGACATGGCCTACAACCGCTGCATCGGCACCCGCTACTGCGCGAACAACTGCCCGTACAAGGTCCGCCGCTTCAACTTCTTCAACTACAACAAGGAGCCGGTCAACGACCACGAGCTCGTGCGGATGGTGAAGAACCCCGACGTCACGGTCCGCTTCCGCGGCGTGATCGAGAAGTGCAGCTACTGCGTGCAGCGCATCCAGGAGGCCAAGATCCAGGCCCACACCGCCGGTGAATCGACCGTCAAGGACGGCGTGATCGTCACGGCTTGCGCCCAGGTGTGCCCGAGCCGGGCCATCGAGTTCGGCGATGTCGCCGACCCGACGACCCGGGTCTCCCAGAACCGAGCCAGCAAGCGCAACTACGGCGTGCTGTCCGACCTCAACACCCGGCCGCGGACGACCTACCTCGCGCGAGTCCGCAACCCCAACCCGGAGCTCGTGTAAGCCATGGCTTCCGTAGTCAATACCGACGAACTCGACCCGCTCCTCGGCCGCACGCAGCTGGTCGCGGGTAGCCACAGCTACCACGACGTGACCGAGGCCGTCGCCGCGCCGATCGAGGCCCCGAACAGCCGCTGGTGGATCGCGTTCCTGTTGTCGCTGTCGATGCTCGGGGTGCTCGGCGTCTCGCTGGTCTACCTGTTTTGGATGGGCACCGGCATCTGGGGCCTCAACAACCCGGTCGCGTGGGGTTGGGCGATCGTCAACTTCGTGTTCTGGGTCGGCATCGGCCACGCGGGCACGCTCATCTCTGCGGTCCTCTTCCTGTTCCGGCAGAAGTGGCGCACCTCGATCAACCGCGCCTCCGAGGCGATGACCATCTTCGCGGTCATCTGCGCGCTGCTGTTCCCGACGGTCCACACCGGCCGTCCCTGGTTCATCTATTGGCCGCTGCCGATCCCGAACCAGATGGACATGTGGCCGAACTTCCGCAGCCCGCTGCTGTGGGACGTGTTCGCGGTCTCGACCTACTTCACCGTCTCGCTGCTGTTCTGGTACGTCGGCCTGATCCCCGACCTGGCGACGATGCGCGACCGGGCCAAGACCCCGGCCCGCCGCTTCGCCTACGGCCTGTTCGCGCTCGGCTGGCGCGGTTCGACCCGCCACTGGGTCAACTACGAGAAGGCCTACATGATCCTCGCGGGCCTGGCGACGCCGCTGGTGCTCTCGGTGCACACGATCGTGTCCTTCGACTTCGCGGTCTCGCAGCTCCCGGGCTGGCACACCACGATCTTCCCGCCGTACTTCGTCGCCGGCGCGATCTTCTCGGGCTTTGCGATGGTGCTGACGCTGCTGGTGCCGCTGCGCGCCTGGTTCAAGCTCGAGCACCTGATCACGATCAAGCACCTCGAGAACATGGCGAAGATCATCCTGCTGACCGGCACGATGGTTGGTTACGCCTACGCGATGGAGTTCTTCATCGCCTGGTACTCCGGCAACCCGTACGAGAGCTACGCCTTCGCCAACCGCATGTTCGGCGACTACTGGTGGGCGTACTGGATCATGGTCAGCTGCAACGTCATCACGCCGCAGTTCATCTGGTTCAAGTCCATCCGTCGCAGCCCGATCGCCCTGTTCATCCTGTCGATCTTCGTCAACATCGGCATGTGGTTCGAGCGCTTCGTCATCACCGTGACCTCGCTGCACCACGACTTCCTGCCCTCGAGCTGGGACTACTACACCCCGACGGTGTGGGACATCTCGACCCTGGTCGGCAGCTTCGGCCTGTTCTTCACCCTGTTCTGCATCTTCGTCCGCTACCTGCCGACCATCGCCATCGCCGAGGTCAAGAGCGTCATGCCGCAGGCGGACCCGCACTACCACGCGGACAATCACGGTGAGCACCCCGACAATGGCCCCGGCTACGCCCAGGCCAAGGAGCACCACTGAGCCATGAGTAAGCCCCACAAGAAGAAGATCTACGGGCTGCTCGCCGAGTACGACTCGGCCGCGGCGGTCTTCCACGCCTGCGAGACGGTCCGCGACGCCGGCTACTCGGCCTGGGACTCGCACACCCCCTTCGCCGTGCACAACCTCGACAAGGCGATGGGCCTCAAGCCCTCGGTCCTGCCGTGGATCGTGTTCGCCATGGGCATCACCGGCGCCTCCTGTGCGCTCCTGCTGCAGTGGTGGACCTCGACCGTCGACTACCCGATCATCATCGCCGGCAAGCCCTACTTCAGCTGGCAGGCCTTCGTGCCGGTGACCTTCGAGCTCGGCGTGCTGCTCTCGGCCTTCGGCGCCGTGTTCGGCATGCTCGGCTTGAACCGCCTGCCCATGTGGTACCACTCGCTGTTCAACTCCGAACGCTTCCACCGCTTCAGCGACGACAAGTTCTTCATCGCCATTGAAGCGCGCGACCCCAAGTACGACCTCGAGCGCACCCGCAAGCTGCTCGAGGGCACCGGCGCCACCTTCGTGGAAGAGGTCGAGGACTAAGATGCCCAACTTCTACGCATCCCTTGCCTTCGCGGCCGCCACTGCCGCCGGACTTGTCGCCGGCCTCGGCTGTCAGGGCAACCGCTCCGATCTCCCGCCGGTGCACCTGGTCCACAACATGGACTTCCAGGCCCGTTACGACGCCCAGGAGCAGAACGACTTCTTCAAGGACGTCGACTGCGCCGCGGCGATCAACGACGACTGCATGGGCCGGGCGATGCGCCCGCCGGTCCCCGGCACCGTCGCCGTCGGCGAGCTCAAGGACGACGACGAGCTGCACCGCGGCCGCGGCCCCGACGGCCGCCTGCTCGACCGCCTGCCGGCGAGCATCACCCTCGGCAACGAGCTGCTGGCCCGCGGCGAGCAGCGCTACAACATCTACTGCCAGCCCTGCCACGACCAGACCGGCGGCGGCAAGGGCATCGCCACCCGCCGCGGCGGCGGCTTCAGCGTCGCGCCGGCCAACCTGCACGACCCCCGCCTGCGGGCCATGCCGCTCGCCTACTTTTACGACGTGATCGCCAACGGCAAGGGCACCATGCTGCCCTACGCGGCGCAGATCCCGGTCCATGACCGCTGGGCGATCACCGCCTGGGTCCGCACCCTGCAGGCCGCGCGCACCGAGGAGGGCAAGTAGCCATGAGCTCGCACAATCAAACCGTGACCATCGCCCCCGAGCAGGTCAACCTGGCGAAGGGCTCCGCGTGGCGCTTCCTGCCGATCATCGGCGTGGTGCTCGCCGCGGGCGGCCTCGGCGGCGCGTTCGCGCTGAAGACCGGGCACGAGCACCAGTTCTGGTTCTCGTACCTGACCGCCTTCTACACCTTCCTGGCCATCGGCCTCGGCGGGCTGTTCTTCGTGATCCTGCAGCACCTCGTGCGCGCCGGCTGGTCGATCGCCGTCCGCCGCCTGGCCGAGAACGCGATGATCACGCTGCCGCTGCTGTGCCTGGCCGCCCTGCCGATCGTGCTGTTCGGCATGCACGACCTCTACCACTGGACCGACACCGAGGCGGTCGCCGCCGACGTGATGCTGAGCGCCAAGGCCAGCTACCTCAACGAGACCGCCTTCAAGATCCGCATCGGCGTCTACTTCGGCGTCTGGACCCTGCTGTCGGTGCTCTTCTACAGCTGGTCGACCAACGGCGACAGCGATCCGGCGCGCGGGGCCAAGAATGCCGCCCGCGCCCGCGCCTTCGCGGCCCCGGCGCTGTTCCTGTTCGCCCTGTCGCTGACCTTCGCGGCCTTCGACTTCCTGATGTCCCTCGACCCGCACTGGTTCTCGACCATGTTCGGCGTCTACTTCTTCGCCGGCTCGTGCCTGTCCATCCACGCGTTCCTGACGCTGATGGCGGTGTTCCTGCGCAAGTCCGGGTACCTCCAGGGCGTCGTCACCGACGAGCACTACCACGACCTCGGCAAGTACCTGTTCGGCTTCACGGTGTTCTGGACGTACATCGGCTTCAGCCAGTACTTCCTGATCTGGTACGCCAACATCCCGGAAGAGACGATGTGGTTCGCCTACCGCATCGCCGACGACTTCTTCCCGCTGACGCTGCTGCTCTGCATCGGCCGGTTCCCGGTCCCGTTCCTGTTCCTGCTGCCGCGCGCCGTCAAGCGCAACGCCCTGACCCTGTCCATCGCCGCGATCTGGATCCTGTTCATGCAGTTCGTGGACATGTACTGGCTGGTCCAGCCGGTCCTGGCGCATCACCACGCGATCGAGACCGGTGAGCACCACATGACCATGCACCTCGGCGGGCTCGACGCCCTGACCTACGTCGGCATCCTCGGGGTGTTCCTCGCCGGCTTCGGCTGGGCCCTCGGCCGCAAGGCCCTCGTCCCCGTCAACGACCCGCGCATCGCCGAGTCGATCAAGTTCGAGAATTTTTAATCGAGAACCCCAGCTGGAGCCTGTCATGAGCGATTCTCACAACACTGGGCACGGCGGCCACCACAACTCCGGCGGCGGCCACGAGATCGACGAGCCGCCGACCAAGGAGCTGTTCAACATCGTCTGGGGCCTCGGCGCCCTGACCATGCTGTCCCTCGTCACCTGCGTGCAGCTGTTCAACAATCAGCAGCGCGACCTGATGGCCGAGCGCGCCAAGGAGGCTTCCTTCGTGCTCGAGCAGTACCAGACCGACATGGACGCGGTCACCAAGGGCTCCGGCGAGCTCAGCTTCAAGGACACCAACGGCAAGGACGTCAAGCAGCGCTTCGTGCCGCTCGCCGTCGCCCGTGAGCTAGTCCTTTCGAAGCCCGACGGTCTGCACGCCGCTGCCCCGCCCGCAGGCTGGCAGCACCCCGACGACATCGCCGCGGGCGGCCAGGCCGGCGGCGCTGCTGCCT
>NZ_JACCSO010000654.1 GCF_013812955.1 Nannocystis sp.
CAGACCGACATCGACGAGGTGATCATCGGCCACACCAACGAGGCCGAGTACAACCGCCTGCTCGAGAACAAGTTCATGGAGGCGCTGCGCGACCGCACCGTCAAGATCGACATCCCCTACATCACCAAGCTGAGCGAGGAGATCAAGATCTACGCCAAGGACTACAACCCCGCCAAGGTCCGCGGCCGGTTCATCGCCCCCCACACCCTCGAGATGGCCTCGATGTGGGCCATCCTCACCCGCCTCGAGGACCCCAAGAAGCACCAGCTCACCCTGCTGCAAAAGCTCAAGCTCTTCGACGGCAAGACCATGCCCGGCTTCACCCAGGACTCCGTCAAGGAGCTGCGCAAGGAGGCCAACCGTGAGGGCATGGAGGGCATCTCCCCGCGCTACATCCAGGACAAGATCGCCAACTGCCTGGTCAGCGACCGCGGCCAGATGAGCATCAACCCGTTCATGGTCCTCAACGAGCTCGAGTCGGGCCTGCGCAGCCACTCGCTGCTGACCTCCGAGGAGCACCGCAAGCGCTACACGGAGCTGCTCGCGGTGGTCAAGCAGGAGTACGAGGACATCGTCAAGAACGAGGTCCAGCGGGCCATCAGCGCCGACGCCGACGCGATCGCCCGGCTGTGCGGCAACTACATCGACAACGTCAAGGCCTACACCCAGCGGGAGAAGGTCAAGAACCCGTACACCGGCCAGGACGAGGAGCCCGACGAGCGGCTCATGCGCTCGATCGAGACCAAGATCGACATCCCGGAGTCGCGCAAGGACGACTTCCGCCGCGAGATCATGAACTACATCGGCGCCCTGGCGATCGAGGGCAAGCAGTTCGACTACCGGACCAACGAGCGCCTCTACAAGGCCCTCGAGCTCAAGCTCTTCGAGGACCAGAAGGACAGCATCAAGCTCACCAGCCTCGTCTCGCAGGTCGTCGACAAGGAGGCCCAGGAGAAGATCGACGTCGTCAAGCAGCGGCTGATCCGCAACTACGGCTACGACGAGATCTCCGCCACCGACGTGCTCACCTACGTCGCATCCATCTTCGCCCGCGGCGAGATGAAGTAGACCGGCTCGGTCCCGATCCAAAGCCCCCGCCCGCGCGGGGGCTTTTTCATGTCGGCAATCTTTTTAGTTAACTAAACTTCGCCAGCACCGGAATGTGATCCGACGGCGACTCCTCGCTACGCGGCGTCGCATCGTGCACGACCTCGACACAGCGCTCATAGAGCGGCGCCGTCGCATACACAAGATCGATGCGCATGCCCTGGTTCTTGCGAAACGCCCCGGCCCGGTAATCGAACCATGTGAACTGCCCCGCCTCCTCGTTGAATTTGCGGAAGCAGTCGCGCAGCCCGAACGCCTGCAGCTTTGCCAGCGCCGCGTGCTCCTCGGGCGAGAAGTGGGTGCAGCCGACCATCGACGCCGGGTCGACCAGGTCGCGGGCGTCGGGTGCGATGTTGAAGTCGCCGCACAGCAGCAGCGGCTCGTCGGCGCGAGCGCTGGCGTCGAGCTCCTGGCGCAGCCGCTCGAGCCACTGCAACTTGTAGGTGAAGGCCTCGGTGCCGAGCGCGGTGCCGTTCGGCACGTACAAATTGTAGATCCGCACCCCACCGATCACGGTATTGAGGATCCTGCAGTGACTGTCGAGTGGCGCCTCTCTAAAACCCTTGATCACCTCGCTGGGCTTCTGCTTGCTGAGGGTGGCGACCCCGGCGTAGCCCTTCGAGCCGTGGAGCTGCAGCTGGTAGCCGAGCTCCATGAAGGGCACCCGCGGGAACACCTTCTCCTCGCACTTGATCTCCTGCAAACAGACCACGTCCGGCTCACGCTCCGCCAGATACGTGAGCACGCCGTCGAGGCGCGCGCGGATCCCGTTGATGTTCCAGGTCAGCAGGGTGAACGGCGCAGTCATGCGCCCGCAGCCTACCGCAGCCGCTTGCGCGCGACGAGGTGATGCAGCAGCAGCGCGAGCCCGAACCATCCCGCCGCCATGAACACCGATACGTCACGATGCGCGACCAGCACCGCCAATACGACCAAACTCGAGCCGATGTACGCGTAGGGCACCCACGGGTAGAAGGCGACCCGATACGGTCGAGGTCGGTCGGGCATGAGCTTGCGCAGCCGCACGACGCAGTACACCGTCAGCGACCCGGAGATGAGCATCGCACACGACGCGTAGCTCATCAGCTGCTCGAAGCCCTGCAGCGCGATCAGCCCGATCGCCAGCGTTGCTTGGGTCCACAACGCGACCACCGGCGTGCCGAAGCGGGCGTGCAACTTTCCGGCCCGAGCAGGGAAGTGGCCCTGCTCGGCCATCGCATAGGCGATGCGCGAGCCGGTCATCACGCTGCCGTTGATCGAGCCGAGCATCGCCAGCAAGATCATCGTCGTCACGGCGATGACGCCCGCGTGCCCGAACAGGCGCCCCGCCGCGGCCGTGCCGGCCTCGCCGACGCCGGCGAGGTCCGCGACCCCGAACACCGACAGGAAGCCCGCGCTCAGCACCATGTACAGCACGAGCACCACCAGGGTCCCACCGATCACCGCGCGCGGCAGGTTGCGGCCCGGGTCCTCGATCTCCCCGCCGATGTAGATCGCCGCGTTCCAGCCCGAGTACGCGAAGTACACCGGCAAGTACGCCGCCGCGAGGGCCGCCGCCGCCGGCACCGGCCACAGCCCCAGCTGCAGCCCCGGGTGTCCCGCTTGCACGGTCCCGACATCGCCGACCACGAACAAGCTGACCACCAGCAGCACCACCAGCGGCACCATGGTCAGCACGATCTGCACCCGCCCCGACAGCACCACCCCGACATGGTTTAGCCCCGTCAGCGTCAGCACGATCGCCACCGCCCAGAAGGTCGGCCCGGCGACGCTCAGCGGACCGAGCGCCACCGGCTCCGCGAACCACTCGCCGAACAGCACCGGCAGCTGGTAGGTCGAAGTGCCGACCGCCATCGCCGCCAGCGAGCCCGGGAAGGTCGCCAGCAGCTGCAACCACCCGGTCGAAAACGCGATACCTGGCCCATAGGCCAGGCGCAGATACGGGTACTCGCCGCCCGCTCGCGGCATCATCGCCCCGAGCTCCGCCACGCACAGCGCCCCGCACAAGGCCGCGAGCCCGCCGAGCAGCCACATCAGCAGGAAATATCCCGAGCTGTCGACGTGCTGCGCGACGAGCGGCGGAGCGATGAAGATGCCGATGCCGAGCATCGATCCGGCGACGATCGCCTGGGCCGCCCAGCGACCCAGTCGGCCGCCAGGCTCGCGCTGCGCGGGCTCCATGGGGCCGCAAGCCTAACGCAAGCGCCGCCCACCCGAGCCCAGGGCAGCGCCGCATCGGTAAGATTTCGCCGATTTCCGCGTTTGACAGGGCCCGCGAGCGCGGCTAGCTTCGCGCGCACTCATGCTTCGCTCGCGCACGTGGACATGGCAGCAGGGCCCTTCCGGCCTGGGCCTGGCCTGCATGCTCGCGGCGGCGCTCACGGCGGCGGCCTGCAAGACCGGCCCCGACCTCAGCACCGACTACGGGCAGACCGCCCGCGAGAACTACGAGCTGGCGATCGGCGAGTTCGAGGACCGCGACTGGGACGAGGCCGTCGCCTACGCCGACTTCGTGCGCATCCGCTTCCCTTTCAGCCGCTATGCCGTCGAGGCCGAGCTCCTGGTCGCGCGCGCCGAGTTTGCCCAGGGCAACTACCTGACCGCTCAGGACGGCTTCAAGCAGTTCTACAAGCTGCACCCGACCCACAAGCACGTGCTCAACGGATGGACCGCGTACATGTCCGCGGTCTCCGCCTACATGAACGCCCCCGAGGGCTTCTTCCTGCTGCCGCCGCACTATCAACGCGACCAGGCCCAGCTGCAGGAGGCCCTGGTCGAGCTGGCCTACTTCTTCGACCACTACGCGGGCAGCTCGCTCGAGGCCAACGCCCTCAAGCTGCGCGACGAGATCAAGCGCCGCCTGCTCGAGCACGAGCTCTACGTCGCCCGCTTCTATCTCGAGCGAGAGGCCCCGGAGGCCGCCATTGGCCGCCTCGAGGCCGCCCACAAGAACTATCCCGGCATCGGTCTCGACGCCGAGGTCCTGTTCTTGCTCGGCCTGACCTACCTGCAGATGAACGAGATCGAGCTCGCCCGCAGCACCTTCAGTGAGCTGCAGACCCAGCATCCGCGCCACCATCACGGTCGCCAGGGTGGGCTCTATCTCAAGTACATCTTCAAGAATTTCGGCCCGGCCGACCCCAGCCGCAAGCGTCCGGACCGCAGCCCGGCCCGCCCGATCAGCCCGCCGCGCCCCAAGATCAAGGACGAAGACGAGATGCGCCGCAAGAACAAGCCGAGTGCCGCCCTTTCCTCCAAGGCAGGCCTGTGACCGAACCAGCCGCCCCTGAAGCCGAGGAAGCCGCCTCCGAGCCCGAGCCCGCTGCACCCGCTGCTACCCCCGCCCCGCGCTACCCCGGACCGGAGTTCCAGGCGCTGCTGCTGGACCCGCCGCTGCAAACGGCCGACTTGCCGGGCATCGGCGGCCGGATCCGGCTGTCTCCGGAGGACTTCACGGTCCGCGAGATCCCCGCTTATGGGCCCGATGGCCGGGTCGGCGCGCACCTGTTGTTGACCATGCACAAGCGCGGCCTCGGCAGCGAGGACGCGATCGTCGAGCTCAGCCGCCAGACCGGCATCCCCCGCCCGGAGATCGGCCTCGCCGGCCTCAAGGACAAGGACGCCGTCACCGAGCAGTGGATCTCCGTGCCGTTCGCGGCCGGCCCCCGCCTCGCCGAGTTCTCCCACCCGGCCATCACCCTCGGCCCGGCCCATCCGCACGGCAACAAGCTGCGCCGCGGCCATCTCCACGGCAACCACTTCACCATCGTGGTCCGCGAGCTTGCCGTCTCCGGCGAAGAGGCCGCCCAGCGCATCATCGCCAAGCGCAGCCGGCTGGCCGAACTCGGCGGCCTCGCCAATCTCTACGGCAATCAGCGCCTCGGCGACAGCGGCAGCAACCTCCGCCGCGGCCTCGAGGCCCTCGCCGCCGGAGCCCGCCGCGGACGCGCCGACTTCCTGCTCAGCGCCGGCCAGTCCGCGCTCTTCAACCTCTACCTGCTCGAGCGACGCAGCCGCGGCCTCATGCGCACGGTGCTGGCCGGCGACATCCTCAAAAAGACTGCCACTGGCGGTCTCTTCGAGTGCCGCGAGCCCGAGACCGACCAGGCCCGCCTCGACTCGGGTGAGCTCGGGATCACCGGTCCGATGTTCGGTAGCAAAATGCGCGCCCCCGGCCCGGGGACCGCGGCAGATGCGCTCGAACAGGAGATCCTCGAGCTCGCAGGGATCTCCTCCACCACCCTCAAAGCCTTCGGAAACAAGGTCGAGGGCACGCGCAGGCCCCTCCAGCTGCCGCTCGTCGACCTCGAGCTCGCCCTCGTCCCGGCCACCGAAACCCTGCCTCCAGGTCTGAGCCTCCAGTTCTCGCTCCCCGCGGGCAGCTACGCGACCGTGTTGCTGCAAGAACTCCAGGGCCCCCGCTGACGGGGCCGGATGACCCGCTGCCGCGCTCGCGCAGGCGCGCCCCTTGAACGTCGTCGGCGATCCCCGCTGGCCGAAGCAAGCCGGGTCGGTTACGGTTCGCCGGCTTACTCATGAAGCTCTCGGACAAATTCCTCGAGCTCGCGGCCGTCGGCTCCGAGTGGATCTTGTGGCTGCTCGTCGGTCTTAGCCTCCTCAGCGTGGCCGTGATGATCGAGCGGGTCATCTTCTATATGAGCGTCCGGGGACGCGACGAAGCCCTGCTCAAGGGCCTGCACGTGGCGCTCGCCGACAACGACATCGCCCGCGCCCGCGCCCTCGTCAAGGACTGCCCCGCCCCCGGCGGCCGCATCGCCGCGCAGATGCTGGAGACCAGCGCCCGCGGCAACGGCTCGATGGCGGCGATCATGGCCGCCCTGCGCCCCGGCGAGAAGCTGCGCCTCGAGCGTAACCTGAACTTCCTCGGCACCGTCGGCGCCAACGCCCCGTTCATCGGGCTGCTCGGCACCGTGCTCGGCATCATCGAGACCTTCCGGGCCATCGAGCGCCAGGGCGTCGCCGGCTCGGCGGAGTACTCGACCGCGGTCATGTCCGGCATCTACGAGGCCCTGGTGGCCACCGCGGTCGGCCTGCTCGTCGCCATCCCTGCGGTCATCGCCTACAACTTCTTCACGCGCCGCGTGAAGGCGCTGCTCGGCGAGTCCGACGCGCTCACGAACATGGTCCTCGCGCTCTTCTCCCACGGCAAGTCGGACGAGCGCGGGCACACGTAAGGGCACCATGGCGGGCGACACAAACCTCGACGAAGACGAGGGCATCAACAACATCAACGTCACCCCGCTGGTCGACGTCATGCTGGTGCTGCTCATCATCTTCATGGTGACGACCACGAAGATCCAGGAGAGCGAGGCCATGGCGGTCGACAAGCCCGACGCCAACACCGGCCAAAAGCTCGAGCCCAACAAGCATCAGATCCTTCTGATGTGCGCCAAGGACGGGACCATCACCGCGGACCGCAAGCCGGTGACCGACGACGCCGCCATCAAGGCCGTGATCACCGCAAAGCTCGCGGAGGACCGCGACCTGCAAGGGGTCATCCAGTGCGACGAAGAAGCCAACGTCCGTTCGATGGTGCACCTCATCGACCTGCTGCGCGAAGCCGGCGTCAAGAAGTACGCCATCGCGACCGAAAAGCCGAAGCCGCAAGCCCCCCGAGGCACCTGACCCGTTGAGGGTCCCGCGTCCTGATGCCCTCCGCGAGACCCCATGCGCGGCCGAGCCTCGGCGGGCTCGGTTCCGTAGTCGCCCTGGTGGTGGCCGCGCTCGGCTCTCTGAGCGCCCACGTCGGGGTCGCCACGCTGATGGCCTACTTCAGCCGCGACGAGTGCCTCATCGCCGAGACCGCCTGCCTCGCAACCGACACCGACCCCGCGATCTGCCGCGCCCAGTACGACGAGTGCAAGGGCATCGCAAAGACCTACGACCTCGTCGAGTTCGAGCTCCCCGAGCCAGAGCCAGAGCCAGAGCCAGAGAAGCCGCCTGAGCCCGAAAAGCCGCCCGAGCCCGAGCCAGAGCCGGTCGTCAAGCCGGAGGTCCAGCCGGCCAAGCTGAAGACCCCGAAGCCCGAGCGCAGCGTCAAACCTGCCCCGGTCTCGAAAAACCCCGAGCCCGACGAGCCGCCGCCGCCGTTTCGCCTCGACCAGAGCCAGACGGTCCAGAACGGCAACAGCGCGGTGACCGTCAAGACCGGCAGCGAAGGCGGCACCCCGGGCGGCACCGGAGATCCGGACGCGAAGGGCAAGGGCAGCCGCCCGAAGGACGCCCCCCTCGGCGACACCAATTCTGCTCCGTGGGAGCCGCGCGGCGAGCTCTACATCCGCGACCTCCCGCAGGTCCTGAACGTCCCCCAGGAGCAGTGCCCGGCCGTTCAAGAGCTCGGCATCGAGGGCATCGTGATCCTCACCGTCCAGGTCCGCCGCGATGGCACCATCAAGGACGTGAAGATCAACAAGGACATCGGCCACGGCTGCGGCAAGGTCGCGGCGAAGGCGCTCCGCCGTGCCCGCTTCAAGCCGGCCGTCGCCACGAATGGCCAACCCGCCGACTTCGAGCTGCGCTACGAGTACGAGTTCCAGCTCCAGGAGTGAGCGCCGTCGCCCCGCTCCGTGTCCTATGTCCAGTCGGGCACCCACCGTCCTCGGCCTCCTGCTCGGCCTCCTCGCCGTCTTCCGTGCGCCCTCCGCCGCGGCCCAGACGCCCGCGGGCTATGAAGCCCCGGTCCTCCAGAGCAGCGTCGAGATCGATTATCCCGCCGAGCTGCGCAGCGAACCCAGCCCACCCGCCGGGCCCATCGAGCTGCGCTTCGTCGTCGGCGTCGACGGCGTCCCCCGCGAGGTCGAGGTCACCCGCGGCCTCCACCCCATCCTCGACGCCGCCGCCCGCGACGCCGTCGCCCGCCTGCGCTACCAACCCGGCCTCGTGCGCGGCCGCCCGGTCGAGGTCGTGCTCGCCCTCGTCATCGACGTCGCCGCCCCCGCGCCGTCCAAATCACCTGTCCCCAAGGACATCCCAGCAACTTCGCCAACCAGTTCGCCGGCCACCGAACCAACCAGTTCGCCGGCCACCGAACCAACCAGTTCGCCAGCCACCGGGCCGCTCGCCGCCCCGCTGCGGCTCACCGGCCGCGTCCTGTCCGCCGGCCAGCGCACCCCGATCGCCGGCGCCTCCGTGCTCGTCGTGCCCGCCGCCGCCGGCGAGACCGTCGGTCAGGTCAAAAAACGCCGCTACAACGAGCCGATCCCGGCCTGGACGATGCGCGCCATCACCGACGCCGACGGCCGCTTCGCCCTGCGCGGCGTGCCCTCGGGCAAGCTCCGGGTGGTGGTCCTGGTCCAGGGCCACGCGCGCCTCGAGGCGGTCGAGCGCCTCGGCGACGGCGAGCAGCTCGAGCTCGCGTATTACCCCGAGCCCCTCGAGTTCAACCCGTATCGCACGGTCGTGAAGTCGAGCCGGGAGACCAGCGGCGAGGTCGACCGCCGCAGCATCAGCGCCGAGGAGATCAGCAAGCTACCGGGCACCCAGGGCGACCCGTTGAAGGCGATCCAGAACTTCCCCGGCGTCGCGCGGGCGCCCTTCGGCGCCGGTCTATTGGTGATCCGCGGCGCCGCGCCCGGCGACTCCGCGACCTTCCTCGGCTACCACGAGATCCCCCAGCTGTTTCACTTCGGCGGCCTGACCAGCGTCTTCAACGCCGACATCCTGACCCAGATCGACTTCATCCCCGGCAACTTCGACAGCCGCTTCGGCGACGCGATCGGCGGCGTGCTCAACGTCTCCCCGCGCAAGGGCCGGCGCGACGGCTTTCACGGCCACATCAAGAGCGACGTGTTCGACACCGGCATCCTCGCCGAGGGCCCGATCGGCAAGGGCTCGCTGATCGTCGCCGGCCGCCGCAGCTACATCGACGCGATCCTCCCCATCGTCGTCCCCAAAGACGCCGGCCTCAACTTCACGCTCGCGCCGCGCTACTACGACTATCAGGTCCTCTTCGACTACCCGATCTCCGGCGGCGAATTCTCCGCCCGCGTGTTCGGCTCCGACGACCGCAGCAAGCTGCTGTTCTCCTCCGGCAACGACACCGACCCGAGCAACAACACCAGCCTCCAGACCACGACCTTCTTTCACCGCGCCGACCTCGTCTACCGCAAGCAGCTCGGCCCCTGGGAGCTCCTGGTCACCCCCTCCTACCGCCGCGACGACCTCTCGTTCCTGATCACCGGCGCGTTCCGCTTCCGCGTCGTCAGCGACACCTTCTCCGGCCGCGCCGAGCTCAGCCGCCAGCTCTCCCGCACCTTCGGCCTGCGCGTCGGCACCGAGTTCGTCGCCACCGCCTATGACCTCGGCGTCACCGCCCCCAACGCCAGCGGCGGCCAGCAGACCTCCGACAGCAGCAGCACCCTCCTGCGCCCCGCCCTCTACCTCACCACCACCCTGCGCCTCGGCGAACGACTCACCCTGTTCCCCGGCGCCCGCCTCACCTACTACGGCCTCCCCTTCACCCGCACCCAGCTCGAGCCCCGCCTCCGCCTCGCCTGGGACCTCGCCGACCACACCACCCTCAAGGCCGGCGTCGGCCTCTACGCCCAGGCCCCCCAGCCCCGCGAGTTCGACGCCGTGTTCGGCAACCCTCGCGTCGGCCTCGAGCACGCCCTGCACACCAGCCTCGGCCTCGCCCAGGGCCTGCCGAGCGACATCACCCTCGAGGTCACCGGCTTCTACAAGAACCTGTGGAACCTCGCCGCGCCCGCACGCGGCGCCCAGTTCAGCGACGCCGGCCTGCGCCCCGAGGTCACCGCGAGCACCGGCCGCGGCTACGTCGTCGGCGGCGAGTTGTTGCTGCGCAAGGCGCTGACCCGCAAGGTGTTCGCGTGGCTCAGCTACACGCTGATGCGCAGCATCCGGCGCGACGCGGCGGGCGAGCCGGCCTACCTGTTCAACTTCGACCAGACCCACATCCTGACCGCGATCGCCAGCTACAAGCTGCCGCGCAATTGGCAGATCGGCGCGCGCTTCCGCCTGATCTCCGGCAACCCGACCACCGGGGTGCTCGGCGCGGTCTACGACGCCAGCCAGGGCAACTACAACGCCGTCGACGGCCCACGTAACGGCGAGCGCCTGCCGACCTTCCACCAGCTCGACCTGCGCGTCGACAAGCGCTGGATCTACCGCCGCTTCAGCTTCAACGCCTACCTCGACGTACTAAACGTCTACAACCACCAGAACACCGAGCGCCTGCAAAACAGCTTCAACTTCCAGGCCACCGCCCCGATCGCCTCCCTGCCGATCCTCCCCTCGGTCGGCATGCGGCTCGACTGGTGAGCTTGCGGCCGATTACCCGGATGCACAGCCCCTCGATCGGCGATATCTTCGGCGATATCTTCGGCAATCTCTTCGGCGATATCTTCGGCAATCTCTTCGGCAATCTCTTGGCCCCCGTGACCCCGCCCCGCACCACCTGCCATCGCCTGGCCCTGGGACTCGTCCTGGCTTTAGGGACAGGTCAATTGTCGTGCGGCGGCGAGCTCCCGATCGCCGAGCGCATCGCCACCACCCGCGTGCTCGCCCTGCGCAGCGAGGTCGTCGCGCCGCTGCCGATGACCAACAACGACCCCGCGCTCGGCTCGCGCTGCGAGGCCCTGCCCTTCGAGGGCGTGCAGCTGACCCCGTGGATCGCCACGCCCACCGGCCCGCTCGACCTCACCGGCCCCGACTACGACCCGGTGTGGATCGCCTGCAACCTCGGCCCGGGTCAGGGCCTGTTCGCCTGCCTCAAGGCCGCGGTCCCGCTCGAGCTCGCCGACATCCCGATCTGCCCCGTCCCCAGCTTCGCCGACCTGATGGGGTCCTCCCTGCCCGAGCCGCCGAGCCCCTGCATCCTCCCGCCGGACGGCAGCGACGACGGCAAGCAAAACTTCACGGTCCCCTTCGCCTCGGCCCTCCTGATCGGCGGCGACCTCGAGATCACCCTGATCAGCCGCAGCCCGGGCTCGCGGAGCACGGCCGAGTGCGCGCAGCCGCTCCTGGCCGGTGACAGCCAGCTCCCCGACGACTGCCTGTACGTGGTCCAGCGGGTCTCGGTCGGGCCGATCGAGCAGCTGCTCGCGTTCGCGGCCGGCTTCGGCGTGATGCTGCCGCCCGAGCTCGGTGAGCCGCCCCCGCCCGACCAGATCCCCGACGCCGACCGCAACCCGCGGATCCTCGACTTCACGGTCACCCGCATCACCGCCGACGGCAAGCCGATCGAGCTCGGACCCCAGCCGCGCGGCGCCGTCATCAAACTCGAGCTCGGCGACACCCTCAAGATCTCCACCACCGCCCCCGAGGCCGACCTCCAGGACTTTCAGGTCCCCGTCAACGGCGGCGCCGGTGGCAGCCAGACCCAGACCGAAGGCCTCGACGGCGCCTGGTTTCGCACCTGGGGCACCCTGCTCGCCAACGGCAGCGACGATGTCATGAGCATCAACGAGTGGACCCTCAGCCCCGGCGGCCAGGACGAGCAGGACACCCCACCAGACGACCGCGCCACGCTCTACTACGTCTTGCGCGACTCCCGGCTCGGCGTCGACTGGTGGTGGATCTCCGTCGCGGTCACACCCGACCCCGCGCCTTGAGCGCGAATCGAGTGATCGAGACTCCGCCAGCCGCCACGGACCGCCCCTCTTGTGCGCCTGGCCGCGTTCTCGCCTGAAACAATTCGCCGCCCGCCGGTTTCCTCCTCCAAACCCCGCAATTCGCCGCTCTGCCGCCACCAGAGGCCAACTGCCGGCATCTCGCCGGCGCTTGACCACCGCAAGCGCCAGCGCTATCAGCCTGGAGCCCCTCCGTGCCGCTCTCTCTCGTCATGTTGCTCGCCGGCCTCACGGTGAGCCAAAACCCGACACTCAATCCCGAGACCGGGACCGTGCGCGACGTCCAGACGCGCATCGAGCCGCCCGCCGTCACGCCGCGACCCTCGCCCGAGGTCCAGTCGCCGTCGACGACGGCCCCGCCGGGCATGACGCCGCCCGCGCAACCACGGCCGGGCAGCAGCACGCCGGGCCGCACACCGCTGCGCCGTCCCGGCGTCGATCCACTGACGCCGCAGCCGCCGACGAGCGTGCCACCGCCCGCCGGTACGACGCCGCCGCGTTTGGAGCCGCGCACGCCGGGTGAGCTCTACCCGCTGTCGTTCGCCACCGAGTCGCTCGAGCTGAGCCAGGTGTTGAAGACCGCGCTCGACAACAACCTCGACCTGCGCACGACGGCCTTCGACGTCGCGATCTCCGAGAAGAACATCATGGTGGCGCTCGGCGCCTACGACGTGTTCATGACCAGCCAGCTGTCCGCCGCGAAGGCCGAGACCCCGCAGCGCGGCTCGCAGATCGCCTTCAACCTCGGACAGACGCAGCTCAGCGGCAGCGTCGGGTTCGAGCGCAAGCTCGAGACCGGCGGCACGATCAACCTCACCGTCGCGGCCTCGCGCACGCTGACCCTGCAGCCGATCAACATCTTCAACGCGGCGGCCGGCACCACCAACCTCGGCACCTATGCGATCGCCCCGACCCTGACGCTGACGCACCCGCTGCTGCGCAACGCCGGCTTGCGGGTCAACCGCGCCGACATCGACCGCGCCCGCCTGGCCACCACCCGCGCCGAGGCCGGTGAGATGCTCAGCGCGCAGACGATCGTCCACGACCTGATCCTCGCCTACTGGGACCTGCTGTTCGCCAGCCGCGACCTCGACAACAAGCGCCGCAGCGCCTCGACCACGGCCGAGCAGTACCGCCGCACCCAGGCCGAGGTCAACGCCGGTCGCAAGTCGCAGCTCGACCTCGACACGATCTACCAGTCGATGGTCGCCCGCGAGAACGACGTCGTGCTCGCCGAGAACACCCTGCTCGACCGCAGCCTGACCCTGCGCACCCTGATGGGCCAGGAGTTCATCGACCGCAAGGTCCTCGGCATCATCCCGCAGACCGACCCGCAGGCGATCGCCCTCCAGCAGGTCGACCTCAACGCCAAGCTCAAGCAGGCCCTCGACTACCACCCCCAGCTGCGCCAGCTCCAGATCAGCGTCGCCAGCCAGCGCATCGACGAGCTCGTCGCCGCCAACAAGCGCCTCCCGCAGCTCGACGCCCGCTTCGTCTTCAGCCCCCAGGGCCGCTCGATCGACGCCAAGGCCGACCTCACCAACGGCCTCCCCGCCCGCCCCGGCGGCTGGGGCGACGCCTTCCAGAACTTCTTCAACCAGTCGGGCAGCATCCGCAGCGACGGCCTGCTCGCCGACTACAGCATCCGCGGCGACCTCACCTTGCAGTGGGACATCCAAAACCGGGCCCCCAAGGCCACCCACGAGCGCATCGTGCTCGAGATGCGCCGCGCCGACGCCCAGCTGCGCCGCAGCCAGCAGAACATCGCGATGTCGGTCATCCGCGCGGTCAACTCTCAGCGCACCGCGGCCGCGCGCATGACCATGACCGCCGAGGCCGTCCGGCTCGCCAATTCGAACCTGCGCGCCGAGGAGGCCCGTAACCGGGTCGGTCGCTCGACCAGCTACGACATCCTGTTTCGCCAAGACGAGCTCGCGCTCGCCGAGTTCAACGCCCTGAGCGCCCAGATCGACTATCTGCGGGCCACCGTCGAGCTTCAGACCCTGACCGGCGAGCTGCTCCAGTCTTATGGGCTCGAACTCGCCAGCCGCTCGGCGCGGATCGCACAGGATCACCAGACCGGCGCCGACCCCGGCCAGTACAAGTAACGGGCTTCGTTCTTCGGCTTCGAACTGACTTCGATCTTCGGCTTGTCGACAAAACCGAAGCCGTGATAGCTTCGTTTCCAGCGCGCCCGAGGAGAACACGGTCATGTCCAACGCCGAAATTGCCGACAACAAGTGGGAAGCCCAGGCTGCCAAGCCGCCGATCTACACCGTGACGGCGATCAGCCAGTTGCTCATGATCGCGGTCCTCGCGTTCATCTTCCTGTGGCTCGTCAAGGGCTCGCTGCAGGGCATCTTCGGTGAGAAGAAGGACGGCCTGGCCGAGGCCTTCGGCAAGATGACCAACGAGGCCGCTCCGGCCCCGGCCAAGTGATCTCCCGGTCGTTTTGAAAACGGCGCGCCTGCGCGCCTTCTGTTTCCTCGGAGAGCTGACCCCCCTCGGGTCGGCTCTCTGCGTTCTATGACCCGGACCCGGCTGACCCGGAATCCACGGACCGCGGGAAGCCGATGAAGGCCAGCATCTGCCCGATGCCCGCCCCGTCCCGCCGATACGAGAAGTAGCGCGAAGGATCGGCGAAGGTGCAACCGCCGACCCGCTCGATGCAGTCCGCGGGCACCCCGGCGGCGATCAACTGCGCCCGCACCACCGCGACCAGGTCCACGTGTGGTCTGGCAAGACCCTCACGACGGACGAAGGCCGGGTCGAAGCGCACCGCGACCTCCTCACCGACCTCGAACGCCGCGCCCTCGATGCACGGACCGATCGCCGCGACCAGCGTCTTCGCCGGGGCCCACGACGCCAGTTCCTGAACCGTCGCGCCGACGATGTTGCTCGCGGTGCCCTTCCATCCGCTGTGCACCGCGGCCGCCACCGTACCCGCCTGGTCGGCCAGCAGCACCGGCACGCAGTCCGCCGTCAGCACGCCCGCGATCAGGTGATCGTCGCGGTGGGTCCACACCGCGTCGGCCTCGGCCTCGGCCGGAAATTCTCCGGCGCGCAGCAACGTGGTCCCGTGGACCTGACG
>NZ_JACCSO010000662.1 GCF_013812955.1 Nannocystis sp.
GCTCGGGGATGATCGCGATCGAGGACTGAAGCAGGTCGGTGAGCCGGGCCTCGACCTCGTGCAGCTCGCCCGCGACGAGCGCGGTGGCGTGATCGATCGCCGCGTTGACGGCCTCGGGGCGGGCAACTGCGGCAGAGGCAGCCGGGGTGGCGAGGGATGAGGCCGGGTGGTTCATGCGTGTGTTCTTCTGCGGGCCGTCTCAACGCGGTGCGGCGGCGCGCGCAGCCCGTCGCGCCAGGCTGCCGAGGATGCCACGGACGGGACCGCGGCTCAGCAGGGCGTTCAGAAACGATCGCCCGAGCTTAAAAAAGTCGTGGACGTAGGCGAGGCGAGCCCGCAAAAAGCCGATCCGTGGGTCGCGGGTGCCGGCGGCGTCGAGCCGGGCGAGCACGGCGGTCACGCGATCGACGGCGTCGTCGACCTTGGCGCGCTCCCGCCGCTCGAGTACCTGGGTGATCATCTTCCAGAGATCGGTCTCGGCGCGGTATTGGCGCCCGTCACGGTGCAAGACGCCCCAGTCGAGCAAGGTGGCCAGCGTCATGCTCGCCGAGCCGGCCGAGATCTCCAGGCGGCTGCGGATGGTCCCGTGGTCGAGCGGCTCCGGAGACATCAAGAGCAACCCGAAGACCCGGCCCTGAGTGCGCGTAAAGCCCCAGAATTCTGCGATCCCGGCGCACACGTCGGCGACCTCGTCCTGAGCCTGAATGACGACCGGCGGGAGCGGCTCCCGCTCGAGGTCGGCGGCGTCAGGCGCGCAATCAGGCACGAGCTCGGGGTGGGGGTCGGACATGGTCGGGGTTCAGTTCAAATTGAAGTGAACAAGGCTCGGTCCTACCCGGCCCGGGAGGGGGTGTCAACACGGCTGCGACCAGGAAGCGCAGGCGCAGCCGGGCTGCAGGCCGGGAATGACAGGCGGCTGATATTGGTTGTCGCGCCCATGCGCACCGATCCCAGGCCCGCGTCGCCCATCCACTCGCGCGAGCCTGCGCTGGGCCTGGCGGCCGCGGCCGCGGTCTTCGGGGTGCTGCTCGGCGGGGCGGCGGTGTTCATCGGCATCCAGCAGGCGCCGTCGATCCCGAGTTCGGTGCTGCCCGGGCCGATCGAGATCCCGGAGCTGCCGCGTCCGGCCGCGGACGCGGGCACGGCGTGCGAGCAGACCTGTCCGCAAGGCCAGACGCTGGTCGAGGCGGTGGCGGCGACCCGCGAGACGGTGGTGACGCTGCGCAGCAAGGACACGGTCGGCGCCGGTGTGGTGGTCGACGAGACCGGCCTGGTGCTGACCAACTTTCACGTGATCGCCGGGGAGCTCGGCGACCCGTCGCGCCGGGTGCTCGACGCCTCGACGACGAACGAGAGCGGGGTGGTCCGCGCCCGCTTCGCCGACGGCCGCGAGCTGCCGGCGGTGCTGCTGGTGGCGGACCGCGACCAGGACATCGCGCTGCTGCACCTGCGTCCGGCTGACAGCGCCGAGCGGTTCAAGGCGGTGCGCCTGGGTCGCTCGAGCGCGCTGCAGGTCGGCGAGGGCGTGTTCTCGGTCGGCACGCCGCTCGGCCTCGATCACAGTGTGTCGCAGGGCATCGTCGCGGCGCTCGGGCGCACCCATATCCTGCGCAGTAAGCAGACGCCGCTGATCCAGCTCGACGCGTCCATCAATGTCGGTAACTCCGGCGGGCCGCTGTTCAACCTGCGCGGAGAGCTGGTCGGTGTGACCACGGCGACGATCGAGCGGGCCCAGGGCATCGCCTTCGCGATCCCGGTCGACCATGTGTTCGCGCTGCTGCGGGCGCTGAAGCAGGGTGAGCTGGCGAGCTCGGGGCAGATCGGCGTCGAGGTCGACTCGCTCGCGCCGGTCGGCGCCGACGCGGAGCTGCTCGGCTATCGCAACGGCCTGGTGCTGCAGCAGGTGTTCCCGGGGCAACCGGCGGCGAAGGCGGGGCTGCTGGCCGGCGACATCATCGTCGAGGCTCGCGGCCAGCGCTTCGATGCCTATGGTGGCGGCGAGGCGGCCCGGGTCCGACTGGCGCGGGAGTTCGTGCAGACGGTCCGTGGCCTGATCCCGGGCGAGACGCTGCCGCTGACGGTCCTGCGCGACAAGCAGCGGCTCCCGGTGAATGTTGTGGTCGCGGCGGCGCCCGCGGATCGCCAGGTCTTCATCGACGCCGATGAGCTGCTGGGCCTGCAATTGGAGCTGAAGGACGGGCGGCCGGTCGTGGTCGGCCTGCGGCCGCTGGCGCCGATCACCCGCTGGCGCGGCGGCGAACGACTGGTCGGCGCGACCATCGCCCAGATCGCCGGCGTTCAGGTCCAGAGCCTGGTGGAACTGCGTACGGTGCTCACGGAGCTGCGTCAGCTCGGGCGCCAGGGCATGGTCGCCATCACCTTCACGCTGAAAAACGGACGCGAGCTGTCGATCGCGGACTTCCCGGTCTCGCCATGACCGCATGACCCGGGCGGCTCCGCGCCCGGCGCAAAGCCTGCAGGGGCCGAGGAACGCGGCCTTCGTGCACCTGCGTCGCCCCTGGGCTAGAGTGGCCAGCCCGTCATGCAGCGCCCCGTTTGTGATGTCATGCGCTCGCTCCCGCTGTCGTTGCTGCCCGACGACACCGCGGCGTGGGCATTGCGACGCATGCGTCAGGAAGAGGTCGACGTGCTCCCGGTGGTCGACTACGGCGAGCTACTGGGCCTCGTGCTCGCGCGCGACCTCGAGGGACGCAGCGACTGCGACCTGGCCCGTCTGCTGGTCAAGGTGGTGATGCACGGCGACCCGGAGACCGCAGCGCCGTGGTCACCGGTCGGGGCCGTGCTCGCTCAACTGCTGCGCTTTCGCCAGGAAGCCGCCGTGATCGTGGATCGCGGGCACCTGGTCGGGCTGTTCACGCTCGACGACGCGGCCCGCAACTGCGGCGACATCCTCGACGCTGCGACGCTGCGGCACTGAGCTGGCGCGGCACGGAGC
>NZ_JACCSO010000673.1 GCF_013812955.1 Nannocystis sp.
GCGGCGTCGAGCGCAGCCCGGTCATCGGCGCAGAAGTCGGCCCACAGGCGGCGCAGGGGCTCGCGCGCGGGGGCCGGCTTGCGGCGGGCGAAGCGTGCGGGCAGCGCTTCCGGGCGCATCAGACCGACGCTGAACTCGAGCGGAACGAGGCTGGCCTCACCGGTGAAGCCTGCGAGCAGTTGGACGAGCGAGAGCTGCTCCCACGGATCCGGCCCGAACCACAGCGTGACCGGACGGTCCGTCGGAAGCGCGCGCGGGTCCTGCATGTCCGCCGGGTCGGCGCCCCACCAGCGGGCGCGCAGCGGCCGATGTTCGTCCCAGTCGAAGGCGCAGGGACCGACGGCCGGGCTGTCCTTCCATACAAAAATGTCGCCCGGCAGCGGCGCCAGGCGGGCTATGTCGGCGCCGCAGTCGCCGCAGTGGATGTGCAGAGTCACGGCCCAGCCATACCACGATCCGCGCGAAAAGGCGCCGCACCTCGCTGCCCTCTACCTCGCGTTCGTCGCCCACCCCCGGGCCGGTCCGGGTGTTTGCCGAGGATCAGCGGATCAGCGGATCACGCCATCAGCGATTCGTTCACCCGCGTTGGTGGGCCGGCGGGCCGCCACCGTGAGAACGCGTGCAAGTGCGCATATGCGGATCGCCGCGCGGTGGTACCATGCCGCCCCATGCTCCGCCTGTGCACGCCTCTGCCCTTCTTCGCCGCGCTGGCCCTCACTGCGGCCTGCAGCGACCCGGCCGCCAGCGACAGCGAGGGCGCCGACACCGGCGTGAGCACCGGACCGGGCGGCACCACCGAGACGGCGAGCACGGCCGTCCCGACCACGGGCGTGACGACCGGCGACGACAGCAGCAGCAGCAGCGGGATCAGCTGCCCCGCCAACGCAGCACCGACTGCGCCGACCGTGCTCGAGCCGCTCGCGGGCCGCATCGACGTCACCGCCGCGACCCTGGTGATCAGCGGCTCACAGTTCACCGACCCCGACGCGGGCGACCTGCTCGGCGCGGTCGAGGCCGAGATCTGGCGCGTGAAGAACGGCGTCGTCGACGAGCGGGTGTGGCACGCCGAGCGCATCGGCGCCGCCCTGGACCCCCTGAGCCTCGCGGACGGCAGCTTCGACGACGACCAGGACCAGGGGCTCGAGCAGTGGAAGGAGCACGTCGTGCGCCTGCGTTACCGCGACGAGCGCGGCAGCTGCAGCGCCTACAGCGAGTGGAGCCCGGACCTGCTGTTTCGCACCGACGACGGAAGCACCGCCCTCTTCGACGACGAGCAGATCCTCGACTTCTACCTCGACATCGGGCCGGCCAGCTGGAAGTCGATCAACGCCGAGGCCAACCCGCCCGGCTGCGTGCCGTTCTCGCGCGATTATTATACCGGCACCCTGCGCCACGGCGATCAGACCTTCGCCGGCGTCGGCATCAAGATCAAGGGCGGCTGCGGCTCCTCGCGCGACCTCGGCGGCAAGGCGTCCTTCAAGATCAACCTCGAGTGGGACGACCCCGAGGTCGCCGGCTGCCCCGCCGAGCGCCGGCTGCTGGGCGAGAAGCACTTCACCTTCAACAATGGTGTTCAGGACGAGTCTGCCAGCAACGAGCGCATCGGCTACCCGATCTTCCGCGCGCTCGGCGTCCCCGCGCCGCGCGCCGCCAGCGTCCGTATCTTCGTCAACGACGAGCTGTGGGGCCTCTATACCCACGTCGAGACCATCGATCGCCGGTTCCTCGCGCGCTGGTTCGCGAACAACGACGGCATGTTGTACGAGGGCACCTATTGGTGCGACCTGGTCCCCGACAACGTGCCGCCGACCGACGACGACGATTCGTACTGCTTGACCCGCGAGTTCAGCCCGAACGCCTGCTCCGCGCCCGCGCAAGGCGGGGACCCGCTCGACTACGGCCTGCTGCGCGCGCTCACCGATAAGATCGCCGCGCTGCCCCCGGGCGGCTTCTACCCGGCCGTGGAGGACTTTTTCGACTGGGATCGATTCCTGACCACCTGGGCGATCGAGAGCGTGATCGACCACTGGGACAACTACGCGTTCAGCATCAAGAACAACTATCGCATCTATCACGATCCGCTGACCGACCGCTGGACCATGATCACGACCGGCATCGATCAGATCTTGGAGAAGAACCAGGACGCCTGGGGCGTCGAGGGCGTCCTGGCCATGCGCTGCCGCGAGGAGCCCGCCTGCGAGGCCGCCTTCGCCGCCCGCCTCGACGAGGTCAATGAGGCCATCGCCGAGATGGACCTCGCCGGCCGCGCCGGGACCATCTTCGAGCAGATCTCACCCGCGATCATGGAGGACCCGCGCAAGGAGTACGGCTTCCAGACCTTCGAGAACGAACACCAGGCCCTGCTCTCCTTCATCGAGGATCGGCCCGACCAGATCCGCGACCAGCTCGCGGACCACGGCTTCTGATCGGCGCCTACGGGCCCCCTGGGCGGTGCTAGTCTCGGACCGACCATGCTCCGCCGCCGCACCGTGCTCGCGCTCCCGCTGCTGGCCGCCTGTCCCCGCGGACAGGCGGCTCCCGACGCTACGCAGCTCGCCCTCGACTGGTTCCCGGACGCCGAGCACGGCGGTTTTTTCGCCGCCCGGGCCGACACCGGGGCCGGTCTGCAGCTCGAGCTGCTCGCCGGTCGCCCGGACGCGCCGGTGATCCCGCAGGTCGCCGCGGGCCGCTGCGACTTCGGCATCGCCGACGCCGCGACGATCCTCGCCGCGCGGGCCCAGCAGGTCCCGATCGTCGCCGTGTTCGCGGCGATGCAACAAAGTCCGCGCTGCATCCTCGTGCACGCCGATGGCCCGCAGCGCATCAGCGACCTGCGCGGCCACACCCTGGCGATGAATGTCCGTGAGCCCTTCTCGCAGTTTTTGCAAAAGCAGGCCGGTCTCGAGGGCGCGGCGATCGTGCCGTACAGCGGCAACATCGCGCCGTTTCTGGCCGACCCGCGGGCGGCCCAGCAGGCCTATGTGTTCAGCGAGCCGCTGGTGGCCGCGCGCGAGGGCGTGGCGACCCGATGCCTGATGGTCGCGGATCTCGGCTTCAACCCGTACGCCGGGGTCGTCATCACCCATGAGCGCACGATCGCCGAGCGTCCCGCGCTCCTGCACCGCCTCGTCGGCGCCCTCAGCCGCGGCTGGGAGCGCTATCTACAGGACCCCGAGCCCGCCAACGCCGAGATCCACGCCGCCAACCCCGAGGTCGACCGGGACACGCTGAGCCGCAGCGCCGCCGCCCTCGCCCCGCTGGTCGCCGTGCCCGGCGGCCGCCCCGGCGCGATGGTCCTCGCCCGCTGGATGACCCTGCACACCCAGCTGGTCGCGCTCGGGCTCCACGCCGCCGACGCCCTCGACCCATCGCGCGCCTTCACCAGCGAATTCCTGCCAGCCTGAGCGACGGCGCGAATCCGTGGATGCGCGCATGCCCGGTCGTCGACGTGTGTGCCCCGATTATCGGTCCTGCACGATGTCGCCGACGAGCATCGTTCGCAGTTTATCGAGCCAGGCGCGGTGGACCGGGTTGACAGGCCTTTGATCTTCGCGGATCGGGTGATCATGGGAACATCATCCTCGTCTCGCACAGGATAATACCCGGGAATACCCGGGTCGGGGCGAGGCGCCAGCGCCAGGACCTGGTCGCGGGGCCACGAACACGCAGAGCTTCGAAGCCGCAGGAACAATGTTGGTGGGGCTGTCCGTCCGCCTCCGGGTGCGTTGATGGCCGGCAGGTCCCGGCCGGCAGAAAGTCGGCCCTGAACAGAAGTACGATTTTTTCGATTTTTCTGATCGGTGCATCCCCCCGGGGGTACTAGTCGATCACGGTCGATGCACGCCGAGCTTTATGACTTCTTCCGCGCCGCCTTCTCGGCGTCGCAGTTTCGCCGGTGGGTCGGACGGCTCTCACCGGACGGTCGTGCCCTCGCGCAAGCGCTGCCCGAGGGTCACGTCGACGCCCTGGCCCTCTTTTTCAAGGGCGCCGATGTACTCATCAGTCAGAACTACATCGATGCCGCATTTTTTACCGCCCTCGCCCGCGAGTTCCCAAAGCGGCACGCCGAGCTCGCCAAGCTGGCCGCTACATGTCACGTGCACTGGATCCCCCCCAAGCGGTGGGATCATCCCCCTCCGCCCCCGCCCGCACTCTCCCGGCCGGGCCTAGCGATCACGCTCTGCCTTGGCGCGGCGCTGGCCCAGTTGCTCGTGAATGCGGTGCCCGACGGGGTTTGTCCGGCGATGGAGGTCGTTCCAGAGACCACGCCGGTCGACATGGACAGCGCCTGCTTCACCTCCACGATCGCCGTACCAAATACGAGCATCATCGCAGCGACCACGACGGACCGTGGCGGAACATCGGGCGGCGAGGCTGTCGATCTCACGAAGACAATAAAGCCAGCTCAGGGCCCGAAACCGCCGAATTCCGGGAAGACGGAATCAAGAAGAGACGATTCAGGTAGCGTGCCCGATGTTCCGCCGCCAGATCTGCCCCCGCCCGAACCGCGCCCCTGCACCACGTTCGAGCCGCTCCGGACCAAATTGCAGGCGCTGGCGCGGGACACCCTGAGCGGCCCGGGGCTCAGCAAAGAATTCACCGTCACCCTCCAGAGCGGTAGCGCCAAGCCGAACGTGAGCCCCGCTCCCAAAGCCGGGGATGCGGCGGGAAGGCAGCTCTACGACCATCTCAGGAGCCTCAGCCCCGCAGCGCTCGGCCATTGCCGAGATCGACCGATCGATATCGTCTTCTCTTCATACAAAACCACCGTGGATCTTCGGGAATGATGCTCGCCTCACTATTTTCAGCGGCCCTGTCGCTCGGCCCCGTCCTGACCGGTCCGCCGCGCCTGCTCGGCCCCGCCGCTGCGTGCCACGCCACGATCGACGCGCGGTGCAGCTCGCTGCGCGGCGAGGAGGCGCTGCGCTGTCGCAACGAGGCCGACGCCCAGTGCGACGTCTCCGATGCCGAGCACTTCATCGGTGAGGGCGACGTCGTCGACGCCGTCAGCCGCCTCGACCAGGCCCGCGGCAAGTACGAGGACCTGCTCAACATGATGCTCCCGGACATCGACCCCGCGCCGATCGCCGAGACGATGATCCGCTACGCGGCGAGCTGCGCCAGCATCTTCGCGCTGCTCGCCCGTGAGCGCGACGTCGAGGACATGGTCCGGGCCGTCAAACACCTGGAGCGTGGTCACGGCTTCCTCCTGAACCTGCTCGATCGACGCAGCGAACTCGTGGGCCAGACCGACCTCGGCGCCGCGCTCGAGGACCTCACGAAGCGCCTCGCTGCCGCGCTCGACCAACTCGCGCGCCAGGAAATGCGCCGTGCCGGAGAGCGATACAATGAGGTCCGCGGCGTCAAGCTCGGAGACGGCGGCGCCCAGAGCTACCACGAAAAGGCGATCGGTCACAGCGCCGCTGCCTATGCGCTGCTGCCCAACTTCGCCTACAAGCTCGTCGAACTCGACGCCGAGCTGGCCCAGGCCGAACTGAACACCGTGCTGGCGCGCCACGACCGCGACGCGGCGGCTCCCGCCTGCGCCGGCTATCGCAAGCTGCGCCATGAGCTCGGGGACATCCAGCGCAGCGCCCCGAAGACCTGGAAGCGCCACAC
>NZ_JACCSO010000684.1 GCF_013812955.1 Nannocystis sp.
CGCTCGCGGTGCTCGGGCGGCTGGTCGGCGACGACCAGCCGCACCCGGTCGGCTCGCCCGCCGCAGCGCGGGTGCGCGGGCAGTTGCAGGCCGAGTTCACCGCGCTCGGTCTGAGCGCCGAGACCCAGCAGACCCGCGCCTGCAGCGTGCGTGGGGCCACCTGCGGCGAGATCGGGAATGTGCTCGCGCGCCTGCGCGGGCGCACCGCGGGCCCGGCGGTGCTGGTCTCGGCGCACCACGACTCGGTGCCGGCCGGACCTGGCGCGGGTGATGACGGGGCCGGGGTCGCGGCGGTGCTCGAGCTCGCGCGGGCCCTGTCTCTTGGGCCAGCTCCGAAGAACCCCGTGGTGTTCCTGCTGGTCGACGGCGAGGAGAGCGGCCTGCTCGGCGCGCAGGCCTTCGTCGACGAGCACCCGTGGGCGCAGGAGATCGGCGTCGCGGTCAACCTCGACGCCGGCGGCACGCGCGGGGTCACCTCGATCACCCGCACCAGTGCCGGCAATGCGCTGATGCTCGAGGCCTTCACGGACGTCACCCGCCCCTACGGCGCCTCGGTCATCGGCGCGGTCTACGGCCTCACCCCCTACGACACCGACTTCAGCGTCTACAACCGCGCCGAGATCCGCAGCATCGACCTTGGCTTCGGCGAGGACAAGGCCCACTACCACACCCCCCTCGACCGCATCTCGAACCTCGACCCCGCCAGCGTCCAGCACCTCGGCGACACCGCCCTCGCGCTGGTCACTCGCCTCGCCGACGCCGACCTCGAGCAGGTCCCAAACGGCGACCGCGTGTTCCTCGACGCCCTCGGTTTCGCGATGATCGCCTGGCCCGCCGGATGGACGCCGCCGCTGGCCCTGCTCGCGCTGCTGCTGCTGGGATCGGCGACATGGCGCATGCGACATGCTCTAAAAGACAGAACAGGTGCGAATGGCACGCCTCGCCGCCGCCGGCTGCTGGCGATCCTCGCCTTCCCGCTGCTGGTGGCGATCCCCACCGCGGTCGCCAGCGGGGTGGCCTTGCTGCTCGCCTGGCTCACCGGCTCCGAGGCCCCGGGTCATGCGGGGCCGTGGCCGGCGCGCATCGCGGTGTGGTCGACGCTGCTGCTCGCCAGCGGTTCATGTGCGAACTGGTTGCACGCGCGGCTCGGGTCGGCGCGCTTGAGCCTCGCGCTGTGGTGGACGCTCGCGCTGCTCGCGTCCGTGCTCGCTGTCGCCGCGCCGGCCGCGAGCGTCGGCATCCTTCCGCCGGTCGTGCTGGCGGCTGCAATCCTCGCCTGGACTTCGCGGCATGTTCTGAAAGACATGTCGAGGTGGCCAGGTCCGAGCACGACCGTGTCGTGTCTGCTGCTGCCGGCGCTGATGTGGTTACAGGCGGCTACCCGCGTCGAGGCGATCTTCGGCGTGGGCCCGGCCGCGATCGCCGTGCTTGCCTTGCTGCTGGCGCTGCTCGCCCCGCTGTGGCCGACTCGCGCGCGCAGCAGCTTCGCGCTGCTGGCCGTGCTCGCCCTCGGTGCCGCGATCTGGACGATCGCCGTCCCGGCCTACACCGAGGCCCGCCCGCGCCGCCTGAGCCTCGTCTTTCATCAGGACGGTGACACAGGGATGGCCAGCTGGCTGGTGGATGGTGATCTGCCGCTGCCGGCCGCGCTGCGCGAGGCCGGGGCCTTCGCCGACGAGCGCGCGCCGGCCTTCGCCTGGACGCCACCCGACGAGCCGAGCTGGACCGCCCCGGCCGCAGCGATCCCCGCGCTCGCGCCCACGCTGACCCTCGAGCCCGGGATCCCCGAGGTCCGCGGTGACTGGGGCCGCTACCTGCGATTGCGCTTGAGATCACCCCGCGGAGCTCGCAGCGCGGCCCTCGTGATCCCCGACGCCGTGAAGCTGCGCTGGCTGACGATCGCCGGCAAGAGCGTGCCCCCATATCCCGAGCACCGC
Source organism: Nannocystis sp. (assembly GCF_013812955.1). Lineage (GTDB taxonomy): Bacteria > Myxococcota_A > Polyangia > Nannocystales > Nannocystaceae > Nannocystis. Next base: position 1,938 of record NZ_JACCSO010000684.1, read on the forward strand.
CGCGAATGGTACCGCGAGGTCCGTCACCACCCGATCGTCTCGATCCCGCCGGAGGGCCTCGTCATCGAGCTCGTCGTGGAGGAACAACGACCGATCGAGCTCACCATCCTCGACGCCAGCGAGGGCCTCCCGCCCGCGGGCGCGGCGCTCGAGTCGGCGCGCCCGGCCTGGGCGGTCCCCTCGCATGCAGGAGACCGCACGGTCATCAGCCGTCGGGTCAGCCTTTGAGGTCTCGCGGCTGCCAGGGCACGAAGTCCGCCAGCTGTGCGGCGAGTGCTCGCTCGAAGGCGGGGCGCGCCTCGCAGCGCTGCTTGTACGCGTGCAGGGCGGGGTGCTCCTCGACGATCGCGGTGTGCCGAAGCGTGCGCAGCACGGTGCTCATCAGCAGATCCGCCGCGGTGAAGCGATCGAGCAGATAGTCACGATCCGCGAGGTGCGCGGCCAGCGGCTTCAAGCGCCTCTGCACGGCCTCGAGCACGCCCGGGCGGCGCTCCTTCACCCAGCCCGCGTCGGGATGGAACAGATCGATCTCGGCCAGCTGTTGCACCTGCGGCTCGATGGTATTGAGCGCGGCGAACATCCACTGCTTCGTGTGGGCGCGCGCCGACCGATCGGTGGACATGAGCGCCTCATGCTCTTCGGCGAGGTGCAGCACGATCGCGCCGGACTCGAACAGGGTCAGCTCGCCGTCCTGGAACGACGGCACCTGGCCGAAGGGCTGGATCTTCAGATACTCGGCCGGCGTCAGGGTGCCGGGCCCGGTCCCCACGAGGCGGGACTGATAAGCGATTCCACATTCCTCGAGGGCCCAGCGCACTCGCAGATCGCGGACCACTCCGCGCGCGACCGGCGGCACGTTCTCGAGGGCGTAACAGGTGATGTTGGAGGGGATCATGCCCGCAGCTCTTAGCAAAAAACCACGTCAATGTCGCCGCGAAGCCTCGCTCGAGCAGGCGATCACCAGCGACTGCAGGGAGATGTCAGGGCGCCAGGCGGTGGCGAAAGCCGTCGCTGACGACGATCGCGGTCAACATGTCCTCGATGTGGCCGCCGCCGGCGAAGAACGGGCCCTGCAGGGCCTCGAGGGCGCAGGCGTCGGGCTCACCGAGCATACGCCCGAGCGCGTACATATAGGTCTTGCGGGTCACGCAGTCGTGCACGCTGCGGCTGGCGGCGAGGCGCTGCATCAGCTCGGCGCCGCCGGAGAACGGCCCCGCGGCGTCGGGGGCGAGCTCCGCGAAGATCTCTCCGCTGACGTCGACCGGTTTGCCGTGCTCCTGGTCCTGCCATTGGCCGAGCAGGTCGTAGTTCTCGAGCCCATAACCGACGAGGTGGGCCGGCGTATGGCAGCCGGCGCAGACCGGCTCGGCGAGGATCGTGTCGTAGCGCTCGCGCGTCGTCGCGTCCGGCGGGAGGTCGCCCGGCAGCCCCGGCTCGATGTCCGGCGGCGGCGGTGGCAGCTGCTGGCACAGCAAGCTGTCGTTGATCCGCCAACCGCGCTGAAACGGCGAGTGCGAGTCACCGACCCCGCGCAGCGCCAGCCAGCCCGCGCGCGTCAACAAGCCGGGCCGGCGCGCCGGGTCGAGCTCGACCTTGATGCTCTCGGGCGGTGGTGGCGGCACGCCGTAGATCGCGGCCAGCTGATCGTCGATGAAGGCGACCGGCGAGGTCAGCAGCGCGGCCAGCGTGCCGTCCCCGTCCTGCAGCACGTGGCCGACGAAGCGCGACACCTCGTTGGCCATCGGCTGCAACAACCCGGGCGGCAAGTCGGCGGGGAAGGGGTCGCCGTCCTGCTCGAGCGCGTGCAGATACAGCCACTGGCGCACGAAGCGGGTCAGACCCGGGACCGTTTTCCCGTGTGACAGCATGAAGCCGGCCTGCTCGGCGACGCCCTCGACGGTGTCGAGCTTGCCGGCGGCCGCGGCGTCGTGCAGGTCCTGGTCGGGCATCGTGTCCCACAGGAAGTAGGACATGCGCGCCGCGAGCTCAAAACCACTGAGCTGGATCATCGAGGGCTGACCCTCGACCGGGTTGTCCGCGGTCTCGCGCAGGTGCAGGAATTCATCCGAAGCGAGGGTCGTATTCAGGGCCGACTGCAGCGCGGCGTCGAAGCCGTCCTGGGCGAGGCGCGTGTCGAAGTCGGCGAGCAGCTGCGCCTGCTCGTCCGGCGCCAGCGCCCGGCGCAGCGCCAGCGCGGTGAAGCCGGGCAGGAACGCGTGCCCGCAGGCCTTGGGATCGGCGCCGCCACCTGGCGCACAGGGCAGCCACGGCCCGCCCTGCTTCGTCGCCGTCTGGGACACCGTCTTGGCCGCCGCGGCGAATGCCGCGAGCACCTGCGCATCGTCGGGGTTGGCGTCGGCGAGGTTCTCAAAGCCCTCGATCCTGCGATTGGGCGGCAATACCAGCGGCGGCAGCGCGGTCTCCGGCAGCAGGTCCTCGAGGGTATTGAGATACTGGCGGTTGGTCAGGCGCCGCGGCAGCGTCGGCGCCGGCTTACACGCGGCCGGCGGATCGCCGGTGGTGGGGTCGGAAGTATCACTGGTGCCGGTCGGATCGGTCGACGCTGTGGTCGCCTCGGTGCTCGTCGATGTGCTCGTCGGCGTGCTCGCGCCGGTGGTCGGCATCGGGTCCGTGTCCGCGTCGCTCGTGCCCGCGAGCGTGATGACATTGGTGTCCCCGGCCTCGTCCGACGGCGTGCCCGGGCCGCAGGCCAGCCCCAGCGTCGCCAGCACGATCGCGCACCGCCCGATGTCGCTCGCCCGCTCTTGCATGATCATGGCCCGGATCTTCATGTCTCGCTCCTTCGTGCACGTCGGCGGCGCGAGTGACCCGACATCCACAGCATCGGGAGCAGCAGCCACAGGTCACGGGCGCTGCCACCCCGGCCGACCTCGCAGTCGCAGCCCTCCTCGTCCTCGATGGTGTCGAGGCAGGAGGCGTCGTCGCAGCCTGGCGGGAGCAGGTCGACGCCGGCCTCGTCGCGCAGCCAGGGCAGGGCGAAGAAGGGGATGCCGTAGTAGCCGCGGCCGCTGCCGCACGGGCGCACGCCGCGGGAGGTCACGCCGACTTGCAGCCAGCTGCCGTCCTCGCGCTGGACGAAGGCGGGCCCGCCCGAGTCACCGCCGCAGGTGTCCTTGCCGGCTTCCCCGGCGATGAACTCGCCGCCCTTGCTGGTGACGGCGTCGATGCGGGTGGTGACCTCGCGCTTGAAGCCGCGTTCGCTGGCCATCAGCGGCGCGGCGCCGTCCTCGCTCTCGTCGCGCACGGCGCCGAAGCCGACCACCGTCACCGGCGCGCCGACCCGCATGGTCTCGCCCCACTGGTCCTGGGTGGTCAGCAGCGGCACGATCGGCACGCCGAGCGGCTCCTCGTTGATCTCGATGAAGCCGAAGTCGAAGGCGTCGGGCTTGCAGTCCTTGATGCAGGCGTCCGGGTGGACCCCGTAGCGCTTGACGGTCGCCTGCTGCTGCGGGGCCAGCGAGGTCCCGAAGAACACGCCGACCTGCGCCTCGTCCGTCCCCGTCACCAGGCAGTGCGCCGCGGTCAGCACGATGCGCGGCGCGATCAGGGTGCCGGTGCACAGGTGGCCGAGCTTCGGGTCCTCCGGGTCCACGGCGAGCACAGCGACCACGCTCGGCCAGCCGTGGGTGTCCACCGGCTCGCCGCCGACGATCGTCTGCGGCGGCGGGGATGGGCTCGCCAGCGGGAGCGGCCCGCCCCACATCAGCGCCAGCGCCACGAGCCACGTCGACACGAGCATCAGACTATCAACCGCGCGTGGTCCTCACAAGCCGCGGTCGGTCCGACCGGCTTCGGACTTGCTTCAGGCTGCTGCAGGCTGCTCAGTCCGACCAACCTGCTCAGGCTGTCGTCGATCGTCCGTGACATCACGCGAGGCGCGCGCGAGCTACTCGCGCGCGAGCGTTTGTGATAGCTTCCCGCCGCCTCCCCGGCACTATGGCCCCACGCAGCACCGCCGCCTCGAAGCTCCCTGTCCTCACCCTCGCCGAGCGAGCCGACCGCCACGAGCTGTACCAGCTGGCCGTCAACGCCCCCGAGGACAACATCGACTTCATCCAGGAGATCTATCGTGGGATGCGCGGACGAGCCCCGCGGACCCTGAAAGAAGACTTCTGTGGCACCGCCCTGATGGCGGTCGCGTGGGCCAAGCGCTCGCCGCTCAACCGGGCGATCGGGGTCGACTTCGACGCGCCGACGCTCGAGTGGGGCAAGCGTCACAACGTCAGCCCCGCGGGTCCGGCGGTCGCGCGCCGGGTCGAGCTCGTGCAGGGCGATGTGCTCGAGGACAGCCCGCACCGCGCCGATGTCGTCGCCGCCCTGAACTTCAGTTACTACCTGCTGACGACGCGGCGTCAGCTGGTGGCGTATTTTGCGAACGCGCTGCGCTGCCTGCGGCCCGGTGGCCTGTTCGTGCTCGACTGCATTGGCGGCACGGAGGCGGTCGCCGACTTCGAGGAGGAGCGCGACTGCGGCGACTTCAGCTACATCTGGGCCCAGCGCAGCTTCAACCCGCTGGACCACAGCTCGGAGTGCTCGATCAGCTTCGCGTTCCCGGACGGCTCGCGCCTCGAGCCGGCCTTCGCCTACCGCTGGCGCATGTGGACGATGCCGGAGATCCGCGACTGCCTCGAGGAGGCCGGCTTCAGCCAGGTGCGCATCTTCTGGGAGTACACCGCCGAGAACGGCGACGCGGAGTACGTCGAGGTCGCGACCGAACAAAATCAGGAGATCTGGCTGACCTACCTGGTCGCCTCGCCCTGAGCCGCGCGAGCGGCTCGTGAAGACCGCGACCAAGAAAGTCACCCGAAGCGGCGCCTGAACCAGGCTATGGTGCGCGCGTGACCAATCTTCGCTCGGACAACAACGCCGGCCTGCTCCCGGAGGCCGTGCAAGGGCTGCTGGCGGCGGCGACCGGTGATGCCGTCGGGTATGGGGATGATACGTTCACCGCCGAGGCCGTCGCGGCGATTCAGTCGCTGTTCGGCCGCGAGACCGCGGCGTTTTTTGTCGCCACCGGCACGGCGGCCAACACGCTCGCGGTCGCCAGCCTCACCGAGCCGTGGCAGCGGGTGCTCTGCCACGCGGAGAGTCACTGGTACGATGACGAGTCGACCGCGCCGGAGCGGATCACGCTGTGCCGCTCGACGCCGGTCACGCCGCGATGCGATCCGACGCGCCTCGCCCCCGAGGACCTGTCGCCAGTCCTTCGCGCGGGCCGCGGAGACGTGCACCAGCCGGCGCCCGGCGTGCTCACGCTGTCGAACCCGACCGAGTTCGGCACGGTCTACAGCCCGGCCCAGCTCGCGGCCCTGAGCGCGCTCGCGCGTGCGCATGGTTATCGCGTGCACGTCGACGGGGCCCGCTTCGCCAACGCGGTCGCTCACACGATCGCCACCACTGGCATGAGCCCCGAGGCGGCCTGTCGGGCGCTCAGCGTCGACGCCGGCGTCGACGCGCTCTCGCTCGGCGGCACCAAGGCCGGGCTGGCCTACGGCGAGGCGATCTTGCTGTTCCCGCAGGTCTCTGCGGCGGCCGCCCACGCGGTCCGGCGCCTGCCGTTCCTGCGCAAGTCGACCGGGCATCTGCTGAGCAAGCACCGCTTCGTCACCGCGCCCTTCGCCCATGCGCTCGCCGGGGGCGCGTGGTTGCGCCACGCCGCGCACGCCAATGCGATGGCGCAGCGGCTCGCCGAGGGCCTGCGTGAGCGTGACATCTCGCCGGTGTTCCCGCGCGAGGCCAACGCCGTGTTCGTCGACTTGCCCGCGGCGCTGGACCAGCGGCTGCGCGCGCGCGGCCATGGTTATTATCCCTTCGCCTCACCGATCCCCGGCGGGGCATCGCTCGCGCGCTTGATGTGCGGCTTTGCGACCACGAGCGCGGAGCTCGAGGCCTTCCTCGCGGACCTCGACTGAAGGATCAGCGGGTCGTCTTTTCGCGGCTGCCGTTGCCACCGCCGGCGGCGCCGGAGGGCGCGTCGTCGGTGCCGCCGCTGCGGGGTGAGTTGGCCATGCCGGTGCCTTTCGGGGCCGGGCCGACGTTGCCGGCGCGGCGCTTCGGCTGGCCGAAGACGCGGTGCCAGAACAGGTCGACGCCGCCGACCGCCGCGTCGCCGAAGAAGGTCTCGAGGGTCCAGTTCGGGCGAAACTCGTACTCGACGCGCGCCTCGACGCGGTTGCGGTTGCGCGGCGCGTTGAACTTGAAGGCCGTCTCGATGTAGATGCGCTTGCTGAGGCGCTTGCCGACCGAGAGGATCGGCTGGTTCACGTCGTCGCCGAAGCTGAGGCCGACGCGGTCGATGCCGAGCCGCGAGCTGAGGAAGTTCGAGAGCCCCGGATTCTGGAAGGTCGCCAGCAGCGCGGCCGCCTGGGCCAGCACCCGCTGCTCGTCGGCCTCGCTCGCGTCGGGCGAGCCGGTCAGCAGCAGCGTCAAGATCTGGCTCTGGGACATCGCCGGCTCGGAGCTGAAGGTCAGCTCCGGGCGGCTGACCCGGCCCTTGAAGGTCGCCGTCACCTCGGCGACCGAGGTGCTGGTGCGCGCCACGACGTTGATGAACGGGTCGACCGTGTCCTCGTCCGGGGGCAGCGTCACGTGGCCGGACTCGATCTTGAAGCTGTTGCCGAGCATGTCGAAGCGACCCTCCTTGGCGGTCAGCTCGCCCTTGACCTCGCGCTGCTCGCCCTCACGGATGGCCGTCACCGCGCCCTTCCAGAGCATCTCGATCGAGGGTCCGCGGATCTGCACCGGGTCGACCAGCTTGATGTGCACCGCGAAGCGCTTGCTCGGGGCCGGCTCCTCCTCCTTCGGCTGGCGCTCCTCGTTCTCGGCGCTGACCGTGCCGTCGTTGCTCGCCACCGGGATCAGCAGCTGCTGGTCCCTGAAGGTCACGTTGGCGTTCTCCGGGATGCGCTTCGGCGGGTCGATCGTGTAGCCGGTCACCGCGACCCGGGTCCCGTGGATCTGCACCTTCACGTCGGTCTCCTCGGCGCTCGCGACCACCTGCGTAGCGACGCGGGTGTCGATCTGCATCTGCGGCAGGCCGGGGCGGACCAGCGGGAACTTGCGCAGCTCGACCTCGCTCTTGAGCTTCATGCCGCCGCCGCGGGGGATGTCGATGGTCGCGCTGGCGCTGAGCCGGCCCTTGCCGCTCTCGGCGCTCAGCCGCTCGAGCACGATCTTGCGCCCGTCGGCGCGCAGGTCGAACTCGATCTTGCGGATCCGCTGCTGCAGCGCGAGCACGGTGATGCTGCCGCGACGGAGCTTGGCCACGCCTTCGATGTCGGGGTCGCCGAGCGTGCCCTTGGCGTCGATTCGGGCGTTCAGCAGGCCGTTCAGGTCGTAGTATTCGCGCGGCACGAAGGCCTGCATGAAGCGCGTGTCGAGGTCAGTGGCCCGCATCGTCGCCGCGAAGGGGATGTCCCCCGCGGCCGACTTGCCGCTGGCGAGCGCGAGGATGTCGGCCCTGGTGTCGGCCTTGACCTCGACCTCGCCGGCCCACTTGTGCGGCCCGACGTGGAAGCGCAGCGCCTGAGCCTTCGGCTTGATGTCGGCCGTGATGTGCACCGGCGCCCCACCGATCAGCTTGTGGCCGAGCTGACCGTGGGCCTCGAGCGTCGCGCCGAAGTCGGCGAGGTTGCCCTTGGCCTTGGCGCGGATGCTGAGCTCGAGCAGCGCCTCCTCGGGGACCCGCCCGAGCGGCGCCAGCATCGTGCGGTCGAGGCCGTCGACCCGCAGCTCGACCTCGCTCTGGCCGCGCTGGTCCCAGGTGAACTTGCCGCGCGCGAGGTCGACCTCGAGCGGGACGCTGGCGCGTCCATCGACGGTGCCGCGGCCGATCGCGCTGCGCAGGGCCAGGTCGGCCCGGCCGTCGCGGTAGCCGAGGTCGGCGTGCACGTTGCCGACCGGCCGGCGCTTCCACACGAAGTCCTTGAGGCCGACGCTGACCTCGAGCTCGGGGTCGTTCATGGGGCCGGCGAGCTTGGCGTCGACGTCGACGATGCCGCCCATCTTGGCGGTCACGCCGAGGTCCTTGAGCTTCGAGAGGTCGAAGCGCTCGATCTTGGCGTTCAGCACATGGGGCTGGTCTTTGAGCCAGGTGAAGTCGCCGCGCATCGGCGCGAGCCGCAGCGGGACCTCGGCGTGGATGCTGCTGAGCTGGATGACTTCGCCGTGCAGCGCCAGGTCGAGGGTCGCTCTCCGGGTGTCGAACTTCAGGTCGGCGCGCAGCTTGCCGAGCTGGGCGTCGCGCACGCGCAGGCCGTCGCCGGTGAATGTCAGCTGCAGCGCCGGATCGGTCATCGGGCCGTCGAGGCCGCCCTCGAGCTCGATGCGGCCGTAATAGTGATTGCCGGGCAGGAAGTCGCCGAGCTGGCGCCACAGGTCGAACTCGCGGAGCACGATGGTCGCGGTGTGGCGCTGCTCGGGGCGCCACTGCAGGCCGTCTTTGACGAGGTTGATGCGCACCGGCAAGCGCGGGACATCGAGGCGCAGGCGCCCGCTCAGGCGCTGGGCGTCGAGGCGGACGACCGCGTCTTCACCTGACTTTTGGGACAGGGTCAGGTCGAACGAGGCGGGCGTCTCGCTGTCGCCGAACAGGAGGCCGCGCCCGCTCACGGCGGCGGTGGTGGTCGGCCGCGCGGCGTGCCCGTCGACCGCGATCTTGGCGTCGATGATGCCGATCGGCGTCTTGTCCTTGCCGAGCCAGGGTCGGAGCTGGACGAGCCGGAAGTCCTTGATGTCGAGGGCGAGGTGGATCGGTCCGCCCGGCACGCCGAACTTGCCCTGTGATAGATCGAGGGTGAGCGGGAGCTCGCCGCTGGCGGCGAATTGGGCCGCCAGAGGGCCCCGGATGCCGATGGCGGCCCGTCCGCGACCGGCACCGACCTGCACGCCGAGGTCGAGGTCGCCGAGCACACCGTCGCGGTAACGCAGGCCCTGACCGCCCAGCTCGAGCTTCAGGGCCGGGCTGTGCGCGAGGCCCTCGAGCGTGGCCTTGGCGGTGAGCTTACCGGCGAGCTGGCCGCGAAGCTGCGGGACGAGGGCGGCGAGCGGCGCGAGCTGGACGCGATCGATGGCGACGCGCAGGTCGCTGCGGCCGTCGAGGTCGGCGTGTCCGGCGACGGAGATCTGCCCGCCGGACGCGAGCAGGGCGAGCTCGTCGACGGCGAACCTTCGACCCGCGACCTCGATGCGCGCGGGCCGGGGCAGCAGCGCCTGCAAGCCGCGCATGTGCAGGTCCAGCGCCTCGAGGAAGATCACCAGCGGCGGACCCGGACGCGCACGCGCGCGCAGCTTGACCCGATCGCCGCGTTCACGCGCCCTCACCCACATCTCGGCGGCGACGCTGCCCTCGAGCACCGCGGGCCGCTGGTCGCCGTCGTCGCTGGGCCCGACCTCGGCGACCAGCTCGGCGCCCGCGAAGTGATAGCCCGGCAGTCGCAGCCCGCGCGCCGACAGCTCGGCCCGTGCGCGCGGGATCTCGGCC
>NZ_JACCSO010000688.1 GCF_013812955.1 Nannocystis sp.
CGCCGAGGCTGTACCAGTCGGCGGCCGGCCCGGCGCGGCCCCACACGGCCTCGGGTGCCATGTAATCCCAGGTGCCGCCGCTCTCCGCCGCCTGGTCGGCCCCCCACAGTCGTTGCGCCAGACCGAAGTCGAGCAGCACGACGCGGGCGCCGTCGACCATGATGTTCGAGGGCTTGATGTCGCAATGCAGGGTGTCCGCGGCGTGCAGCGTGGCGATCCCCGAGACCAGCTGCGGCAGCGCGGCGACGACCCGCGCGACCCGTGCGTCGATGTCGACCGCGGCGGCGAGGTGCTGGTCGAAGGTGACGCCCGCGAGCAGCTCCATCGTGAAGAAGCAGTGCTCGTCGCCGCTGAACAGCTCGAACAGCTCGACGAGGTTCGGGTGCAGGACGTTGGCCAACAGGCGAAACTCGGCCTTGAGGTGCAGGGTCTCCTCGAGACCGCGGTCCGGCAGGGTCTTCAGCGCGACCTCGCGGCCCAGCTCGCGGTCGAAGGCCCGCAGGACCACGCCCATGCTGCCCGCGCCGAGCGCCCCGCGCAGCTCGAAGCGCGCGCCGATGCCAGCCGGTAAGGGCATCGCCGCCGTCACGCCGACCGCGCCTCGTACGCCTCGTACGCCTCGTACGCCTCGTACGCGAGGATGTGCCGCAGGTCGTCGGTGGCCAGGCCGCCGAACAGGCGCGCGGTCACGAGGTCGCGCAGGGCGTCCTCCATGCGGGACTCGGGCATCGACAGCAGCGCGGCGGCGCGCGACAGCTCGACCAGCCGCTGCGCCCGCGGGAAGTGCCGCGCCTCGTATTGGCGCAGCGCGTCGGCCCAGTCGGGCGACTCGTCGGGCTTCAACGGCGCGGCGGCGGCGCGTTCAATGCGTGAGACCAGGGTCATCGCGCCCTCGATCCCGAGGCACGCGCCGAAGCCCAGGTCCGGGGTCGGAGCGTGGGCCGCGTCGCCGAGCAGTGCCAGGCCACCACGGACCCACGGCCGGGTCGGCGGGACGTCGGAGATCGCAATGCGCCCGGTGTCCTGCGGATCCGAGGCCCACAGCACCTCGCGCACCAGGGGATGGCTCGTATCGAACAGGCGGCGCAGCCCCGGCAGATCCCATACGCGGGGCCCCTGGCTCCCTGACTCGCGCTTGACGCAGGCGTACCAGGCGATGCCCCGCTTCACCGGCGTCAGCCAGATCCGCAGCCGCGAGCCGAGGACGGTCAAGCTGGTGCCGGACGGCAAGCGCCGTGAAGGGGCCGCGTCGGACGACGAACACACGCCCACGAACGCGTCCTGGAACGCCGGTCGTTGGGCCGATGGTTCGTCCTGGATCAGCACACGAAACGGCGATTCGCGGCCGGTCGCGACCAGCATTAGATCGAAAGGCTCGTGTCCGGCGACGTGGAAGCGCGACCAGCTCCCGGGCTCGATCTCTCCAGCGTGGAGGTCTCGGTGGACCATATTGCCGACGAACAGCGGTGTGAGCGTCGTTTGCAGGGCTTCGGGCTCGACGACGATGGTCGGCTGCGCCAGGCTGCGGCCGAGCGCGCCGAGCGGCAAGGAGCTCAGCCGGGCGCCGCTCCACGCGTGAATGTCTAGCCGCTCGATCCTCACGCCGCAGGCCTCGATCTCCTGCGCGAGGTTCGGCGCGGGCAGCCCCCGGTGGCAGGCGGCGAGGGCTCGCAGCGCGCTGGTCCAGAGGAACAGCGCCCGCGGCCGCGCCGGATCGGGCTTGCGCTTTTCACCGCTGAACAGGGTCACGGCGCAGCCCATTCGTTGCAGCGAGACGGCGGTGACCAGGCCCACAGGACCGCCCCCGACGACCGCGACCCGCGTCGATCCGAAGTTGAACACATCACGACGCTACCAGATCCGCTGCCCGACGCGGATCGGCGATGCCATGTGCGAAAAACCCGCACGAGCGGTTTGAACGCGGTCCTCTCCGGTCACGGCGCCGGCTTGCTGCGGGCGGCCTTGCGTGACTTGCCGCCGCCCTGCGCTTCGCACTTGCGCAGCGCCGCGACCTCCTCACCGCAGCCGCCCTGGGACAGCTTGCAGCGGCAGGTACACACGGCGGCGGCGAGGCAGGCGTCGCTGTCGCCCGCGAGGCAAGCCCTCGCGTTCGGCGCGCAGAAGTCCGAGCATTCACCGCAGTTCGTGGGACTGCTGGACTGGTTCGCAATGACCGACGCCACCGCCGCGTCCGCCGCGTCCGGCTGGCGCGAGGTCGGGGGGACCGAAGCGACGGCCGGTCCGGGGGCGACGGTCCTGGGGGCAACGATCCTGGAGGCGGCGGCATCGAGGCGGCGCAGCGCCTCGGCATCGCCGGCCTGAAGCGGTGTGCTCGCCAGGATCTCGCCCAACCAGGAGTCCTTCTTTGGCGCGCTCACGCCGCTCTTCCCGTGTAGCAGCAGCAGGCGCGCGAGCACCTCGAGCCGGACCGGCTTCGTCAGCGTCTCGACGTGGGCATCGAGCAGCTCGAGGTGCCCGCCGAGCAACGTGGCGCGCTCCGTCTGGTACTTGCGGCGCAGGTCGTCGAGCACCCGCCGCTCGAGGGTGTCGCGCGAGGGCAGCTGCAAGGCGTCATGAACGTCGCGAAGGTCGTCGACGCCGGTGGTGGCCGAGTCGGTGGCCGAGGACTCGGCGAGGATCCGTCGAGCGTCGAGCGTCTTGCTCGTCAGCCCATCGGTCAGGACCAGCTCCATCTCGGCGCTCGCGTCGACACGCCAGTCGCTGACCTCATACTCGCGGTCGCGCCAGCGTTGCACGGAGACGGTCTCCGCGAGGCCCGCGCAGGTGCTCCGCGTGTTGTTGAGCTTGTTGCGGAGTCCGTCGCGGGCGGCCCTCGCGCTGACGAGTGCCACCCCACAGGCCGCGCCGGCGATCGCGGGATACGGGGTTTGCGAGGCGGCGCGGCGGCAATCAGACGCGGTCTCCTCGGCCACCGCGGCCGTGATCTCGGCCCGCGAGACGTGCCCCTCCGCATCGGTGATCTTGACGGCGCAGTCAGCCTTCTCGGGATTGTCTTCGCGGTCGAAGCCGTCGGGGATCCGCGTGCTCTTGGTCCTGGTGGCCGTCGTTCGCGGCTCGCCAACCTTCGGGGCCCGCGTGCGGACCACCAGGAGCACGGGAAAGAAGGGGCGAGCCGTCGATGCGGGGTTCGCCGTCACGGCCCACCCCTTGCCGGAGTCCTCGTCGTTGGCAAATTCGCCGGCGAGGGCGCCCTCGCGGACGATCTCACCGCCGATCAGCACCCGCTGGTTCACCTGGCCCATCTCCTCGGAATAGCGCTGCTTCAGCGCATCTCGATCGCCGTCCGTGAGCGCGGCATCTTTGGCGATCAGCACGTAGCCGAGCGCGAGATAACCGTGCCCGAACGCCTGATGGATGCGCTCGCTCCGCTGGAGATAGGCGCGCTCGCGCACGCTGGCGAGCTGGGCGGTGAGCTCGGCGTCTTGCGGGCGCAGCTCCTGCAGGGCCACGAGGATCTGCTCGCTGGCCGTGAAGTTTCGGTCTTTGGCGAGGCGCGCGAGGCGAGGACGCAACCACGCGGCCGCCTGGGCGACCAGGACCTCCCGCGCCCGCAGCACGTGGACATCCTGCGAGGTCTTGAGCTTGTCCAGCCCGGTGAGCCCGGCCTCGGGCACGTCGCTGGCGAATGCCGTGAAGGCATCGGTTGCGATCGACTCGATAGGATTCGGCGCGTCCCCGGGGCGCGCGCGCGCCAGCACCAGCACCTCCTTCCAGCGCTTGAAAGCGTCCTTGACCCGTCGAGGCCGACCCACGACGCCACACATGTTGGTTCAGGGAGATCATGGACGGGGCTTCGACTGAGCCCTATCGATTGCAAATGCTGTGCCAGGCTCCGATCACCCCGGAGACCCCGGAGACGCGTCCAGGCCGCCACGACTGTCCAGACCACCGGACGAGCGCGACGGCGCATGTCAAGCGATCTGGACATGCGTGCCGCCCATGCGGCGACGAGCACGCCGCCACCGTCAACGGCGGCTGGGTCACGGGCTCTTGCGGCGAGACCAGCTGCGAACCGAGCGCCCCAGCTGGACGCCGGCAGCCAGCGCCCTGGTGTTTCGCAAGACATGCGGATGCGCATCGCCGACGGGGTGGAGGCGTCGCGGCCGTCGCCACGCACCTCCGGCACAAGAACCTGCAGAACGCCAGTGGGCTCCCGCGCGCTCAATGCGCTGGAGAGCTGATGGAGGCGCGAGCATGCCCCCATCTAACTCATCGAAACTACAAGATCCATTATTATAGCGTTCACTGTTGAAAACAGTAGAATGGAGCTAAACGTTCGCAGGGGCCGTCGTAGCACCTGTTGGTCCACCAGCCGGCAGCCTCTGAAGAGTCGCCCCAGGCGCCGAGATGGTTGGACGAGGTCCAGTTGTTGCACGAGGTGGCATGGGCGAAAAGCGTGCCATTGGTGTTCGTGTTGCTATACACTGAGCGGAAGCTCTGTGGATTGGCGCCGCACGAAAAAATGGTCATCGGCGCGGGACCCTTCGTCTCGGTGAGGTTGATAGGGGCGATTGTGAATTTGATGAGGTCTGACCAGCTACCGGCGACCATCACGCCATCTGTACGCACGTACGGCGCCGCAACTTTCGTCATCCGCGTCGAGGGTGAGCCGTTGCTGTCGCTCAGCCAGGCCTTGTAGGTACCGGGGAGCTTCGCCGCGGCCGCCAGCGCCTGACACTTGGCGTCGGCGCCGGCCAGGCCGCCCAGGTTCCCATTGTAGACCTGGCTGGTCACGAAGACGATCCTCGGCGGTGTTATGGTGCAGTCGCTCTCACAGCCGTCGAGCGCGAGCTGGTTGCCGTCGTCGCACAGCTCGATGCCGGCGCGCACCTGGCCGTCGCCGCACTTGGCGAATTGGCATGTGTTGATACAAGCGTCCGACTGGACCATGTTACCGTCGTCGCAGGCCTCGATGCCGGCCTGAAGGACGCCGTCGCCGCATTTTGCGAGCTTGCAAGTGTTGATACAGGCGTCTGTCTGTACCAAGTTGCCGTCGTCGCACTCTTCATTGTCGATCTGAACGATGCTGTCGCCGCACACCGCATGCTTACACAGGGAGGTGCACATATCCGTGTCATCGTTGTTGTTGTCGTCGCACTCCTCTCCCGCCTGCACCACGCCGTCCCCGCACAGGATCAGCAAGCAGTCGTCGCTGCATGCGCCGTCCGTGTCCTCCATGTCCCCGAGGTCGCACTCCTCAATGCCGGCATGCACCTGGCCGTCACCGCACACCGCCTTCTCGCACACGGAGGTGCACATGTCCGTGTCATCGCCGTTGCCGTCGTCGCATTCCTCCACGCCGACCTGCACGAAGCCGTCGCCGCATGTAGCGTGCTTGCACACCGGCGTGCACGCGTCGGCGTCGTCCGCGTTCCCATCGTCGCACTCCTCTCCCGACTGCACGACGCCGTCGCCACACACCTGGGTCGGCTCCGTCGAGGTCATCCCGGTCGTCCCTGCGGTCGTGTCGACCGTGGGTTGGACCGTCGTTACGGCCGAGCTCTCCCCGCCGCTCGTACTGGTGAAGCCGCCTGGCGAGGTCGTACTCGCCGCCCCGGTCGAGGCGCTCGACTCGCCACTCCCGCCGGTCGGGCCACCTGCCGCGGCGGTGCTCGCCTCGGCCGGACCGCTCGTGCCCTGGGTCCCGCCATCATAGACGCTGCAGGCCGCCAGCGCAGAGAGCACCTGGCACGTGATCACGACGGTCGCAGCGAGCAGGAGGGCGCGGGTGTTGTCAATCGACATGAATTTCAACCTCTCAGAAGCGGCCCTGCAGCACCAGGCCTTGTTGTGATTGCTGGGCCGGACGCCTGTTCGGTGGTGCTGGGCGTCGTCGTCCCGCCCACCGAGCCAGTCCCCGGCGTCGTGGCGTTGTTCGACGCGCCTTGACTCGGACCACCGTCGTAGACCCCTCGCTGGCCGTCGCCGTCGTCGTGCCAGGCCCCTCGCTGGCCGTCGCCGTCGTCGTGCCGGACCCCGCGGTGGTGGTCGGCGTCGTCCCCGCGTCGGCCGTCGTACCGTCGGCGGTCCCGGCCCCGTTCCCGATCGCCGTTGGAGGTCATGTCCAGAGTGTCGGGCTCGTTCTTGTCGGCGGAGCTGACCTCGCTCATCCCCGTCGAGAGCAGCGCTGCCTCGTCGTCAGGTGCGAAGCACGAGGAAGCGTTCCATCCCATCGGACTCCCCCTTACACGAGGTCTGCTTCTGGCAGCGCTCTTGACAAACTTCGAGCGCTGTCGGGCCGCTCGTACCGTCGCCCGGGCCGTCGCTCACCCCATCGCCGACACCTCCGCCGCTGCCACCTGCAAACGGCGTGCCAGGCGCCGCAGTGTCGAGGTCAGGGACGGCCGCTCGCTATGCTGTCCACTGTCCTGGACATCCTGGCAGTGGCGCGACATTACGACGCCTCATCAGGCCGCCGCGGGCCATGAAGTCGATCAGGGGGGGCGCCACAAGCGAGTCGGCCGCCCGCCGCGGATCGTCGGCCTCTGAATCGCCCGCTCGGCGGCGATGCACGCCTGCCCAGCATCATGGACAGGCGTGCCCCGCCATTTCGGAATTTATGGACGGCGCGCCGCGAGCGATCGGGACGTCGTCCACGATCTCACCGCCCCCGCCTCTGGCATAGCCATTGCAGCGTCCATACAATGATGATAGAGACGCTCCCGACCCATTCCGCACGTGTGGCCATCGTGGCGCTCGCCATGATGTGCCTCGGCACCCAGGCTTGTTTCAGCCCGAGCGAGGAGGCCGCGACCCTCGCTACCATCACCGACGGCAGCACGAGCGCGCCGACGACGGCCCCGACCGGCGAGGCGAGCGACGAGACGAGCCCGGAGCAATCGTCGCCGGTCTGCGGGGACGGCGTGGTCGAGGGCGACGAGGTCTGCGACGACGGCAACGAGGACAACGCCGACGGATGCACGAATACCTGCGCGCTCGCGGTCTGCGGTGATGGGATCGTCGCGGGGGCGGAGGCCTGCGACGACGGCAACAAGGACGATGCCGACGGCTGCACCAACGCCTGCGCGATCGTGCTCTGCGGCGATGGGGTGGTCGCGGGGGCCGAGGCGTGCGACGACGGCAACCAGGACGACGCCGACAGCTGCACCAACGCCTGCACCCTGGCGCGCTGCGGGGACGGGATCGTCGGCGTCGGCGAGGACTGCGACGACAGCAACATGCTCGCCGGGGATGGCTGCAGCGACGTGTGTAAGCTCGAGGTCTGCGGCGACGGGATCGTCGGGGCCGATGAAGCGTGCGACGACGGCGACGCCGATAACGATGATGGCTGCACGAACCTGTGCAAGCTACCTGTCTGCGGCGACGCCCTGCTGAGCCCGAGCGCGGGCGAGGAGTGCGACGATGGCGACCAGGACGACTCGAACGGCTGCGTCGCCGGCTGCAAGCTCGCGAAGTGTGGCGACGGATTCACCGGCCCCGGCGAGTCGTGCGACGACGGCAACCAGGTCAACGTCGACGCGTGCACGAACGCATGCGCGGCGCCGGGCTGCGGCGACGGCATCGAGCAGGTCGGCGAGGGGTGCGACGACGGCAACGCGTCCAACGACGACGACTGTTTGAACAATTGTGCGCTGCCGGTGTGCGGCGACGGCCTCGTGTACCTCGCCGGCGGCGAGGAGTGCGACGACGGTAACCAGAGCGACACGGACTGGTGCGTGAATTCTTGCCTGTTCGCCACGTGCGGCGACGGATTTGTCCTGGACGGGTGGGAAGAGTGCGACGATGGTAACGGGCTGGATACGGACGAATGCGTCGACGCGTGCGTCCTGGCGCTATGCGGCGACGGATTCACGCAGGCCGGGGTCGAGCAGTGCGATGACGGAAATCAGTCGAACAGCGACGGCTGCCGCAACAGCTGCCTGCTGAACGTATGTGGCGACGGAGCGAAGTATGTCGGCGTCGAGGCCTGCGACGACGGAAACAAGGTCGCGCTCGACGGCTGCGAGAACAATTGCACGGTCACGCCGCCGAGGATCGTGTTCGTGACCAGCCAGATGTATAACGGCAACCTCGGCGGCCTGACGGGGGCCGACGCCAAGTGCCAGGCGCTGGCCGCCGCCGCCAAGCTCCCCGGGACCTACAAGGCCTGGCTCAGCGACGGCACCGGTTCGCCCGCGACCCGGATGACGAAGTCGCTGGTGCCCTACGTGCGCACCGACGGCGTGAAGATTGCCAACAGCTGGGCGAGCCTTACGAACTTCTATCCGGATGTGGCGATCAATCTGACGGAGCTGAAGGGCCCCCCGCCGGTGTCCAACTTCAATTGTGCTGACCCCGCGCTCGTCCACCATGTCTACACCAACACGAACTCAGATGGCACGCAATACGATCCATCCTACTCGTGCAGTAACTGGACCTCGGCCAACGGCCCGAGTGCGTGGGGCAATTTCAAGGAGACGAGCAGTTGGTGGACCAAGAGCTGCCACAACGGATCGTGTGGTTATCTCGCACCGATTTATTGTTTCCAACAGTGAATATTGGGCTAATTGATCTTGTAGTTTCGATGAGTTAGATGGGGCTTCAGCGCTCGCGCCTCCATCAGCTCTCCAGCGCATTGAGCGCGCGGGAGCCCGCACCACGCCGGTCGATGTACCGGTTCGCGGTCTGCAGGTTCTTGTGCCGGAGGTGGGTGGCGACGGCCGCGACACCTCCGCCCCCGTCGGCCTGTCCCTTGCGGACAAACTTCGGCCGGACGATCCGCGCGACGACCAGCGACGCCGGCCGCCGCTCGACCACCTCGCTGACCTCTTGGCCGATCCGCTCAAAGCGCTCGAGGCCCTCCTGGATCACTTCGGGCGGCAGCACCTCGATCTCCACCCGCGGCAGCGCCTCCGGCAGCGTTCCCCGCCCGCGACGCCGGCGGGGTGCACAGGACTCGCCATTGATGCCGGTGGCACCGCCACCTCGCCCACGCCGACCCGGCGCGAAACGGCTTCGTCACGGTCGAGCTCGGCGGCGCCGGGCCGCTGCTTCAGGGCACACCGAGGATCATCACGAAGGCCGCACCCTTGGCGCTGCCGGCCGTGCCGGTGAGGTCCGGGTTGCCCTCGACCGTGAACTTCTCCGCGAGGCCCGAGTTCACCAGGATGAAGATGCCGCTGGTCCCCGTCGCGTTGCTGTTGAAGGTCAGACCGTCATCCGACAGGTAGCGGATCAGCGCCTTGCTGGTGTCGTTGACCGGCAGCACCTTCGCGCCCGCCTTCGGCGCGCTGTCCGCGGCGGTGCGCACCAGACCGATCACGCCGCCGTTGCCGCCGAGCGGCATGAACGGCATGACATCGACATCGGCCGTGAGGATGGCGCTCCACTCGGTCAGCTTGGCCGAGGGCACGCCCCAGATGTCGCGGGTGCTGGTCATCGGCCCGTACTTGCCGGCGGTCGGCGAGGCCAGACTGGTCGCGGTCGTGTAATAGGCGCCGCCGGTGATAATGCCGACGATGCCGATGCCCTCCTTGAGGGCCTCGGCGCTGACGAAGTCGACCTTGCCCGACGCATCCGCGTTGCCCTTGGCGACCGGCGTCGCATTGGCCGGGTCACCGAGTGCGCTCAGGGCCCCGATCACACGCAGCTCGACGCTGGGGATCGGCGCGGTGGTCGAGAAGTCGATCAAGGTGCCCGCGACGCGCGTCGCCATGTTCGGCTCGGCCGCAACACAGGTTCCGTCCTCGGCGTCGCGGAACTTCAGGCAAGCGCTCGACATGCAGTCGCCGTTGGCGACGCAAGCCTCGCCGTCCGCCGGCATCGTGCTCGAGGCCGTCGTCGAACCCGTCGCCGAGCCGTCCGTGGGATCCGTCCCGGTCGTCGCCTGGCCGGTCGTTTCATTGCTGCAGCCGTTGCTGCATCCGCCCGTGGTGACATCGCCCGTGGTCGAAGCCTCGGATGAGCCCGCGCTCGCCCCGGTCGCGGCGTCGCCCGTCGGCGATCCCGCGCCCTGGGTGTTGCCCCCGGAGTCGTAGACCGAGCATCCACCGATAAACATCGCCGCCGTACAAAGCCGTTTTACCCACATCGCTATATTCCTCTCCTGATCGCCGCGTCCGGCTAGAAGTGGCCCCGCAGGCCCCAAGGCAAATATCAGTACAAATAGACCGCGCCCGAATGTTTCGCCGAGTTGTCGGTCTGGTCGCCCCCAACGCCTTTGGCGGCGCTGGCTTCGCGGGCGGCGGCCACGGCCAGGGTGTTACCGTCGCCGCTCAGCGCGACGGCGCCGCCGAACTCGTCCAGCGTGCCGGTGTTCGAGGCCTTGACCAGACTCTGCTGCGACCACACCGCACCTGCGCGCTTGAATACGTAGGCAGCGCCGGCCCTGTCGGCGAGGTTGTCATCCTGGTCGGCTCCAGCGCCCACCGCGGCGCTGTACTCGAATTGGGCGCCGACGGCCAACGTATTGCCATCGGCGCTCAGGCTAACGCTGACGCCGAAATAGTCGCCGTAGTCGCTGGTCGAGGCCTTGATATAGGCCTGCTGCGACCAGAGCTCACCGGCGCGCTTGAACACATAGACCGCACCCGACGACGGCCGGGCGTTGTTGGCCTGGTCGCCACCGACGCCCTCGGCGTCGCTGTCCTCCCCGAACGCGCCGACTGCCAGCGTGTCGCCGACGGCGTTCAGCACGACGCTCGTGCCGAAATTGTCGAGGTATTCGCTGTTCGACGCCTTGACATAAGCCTGCTGCGACCACACGGCGCCCACGCGCTTGAACACATAGACCGCGCCTGCATCCTCTGCAGAATTGTCACCCTGGGAACCGCCGATGCCCACCGCATTGCTGTCCTCACCGATGGCGCTGACGGCCAGCGTGTTGCCGTCGGCGTTCAGGGCGACACTCGCGCCGAAGTGGTCATTCTGGCCGGTGTTCGAGGCCTTGACATACGCCTGCTGCGCCCATAATGCGCCAGCGCGCTTGAATACATAGACCGCGCCGGAGGTGAGCGCGGAATTGTTGTTCTGGTCGCCGTCGATGCCCGTGGCGTTGCTGGCCTCGCCGACGGCGCCGACGGCAAGCGTGTCCCCGTCGCCGCTCAGCGCGATGTCCTCACCGAAGGAGCGGACGGTGGCGGTGTTCGAGGCCTTGACATAGGCCTGCTGGGACCAGGTGTTGTTGGTCCGCACGAACACGTAGACGGCCCCTGCGCCGATGACAGAGTTGTCGGCCTGGTCGCCGTTCGCCCCGGTCGCGGCGTCGCCCACCGTCGACCCCTGGCCCTGGGTGCTACCCCCGGATTCGTAGACCGAGCATCCGCCCAGCAACACCGCAGCTGTGCAAAACCGTTTTACCCACATCGTCATATTACCTCTCCTGATCGCCGCGTCCGGCGCGCGGGCCTTGGGCGCTCGACTCAATTCGTCACGCACACGCCACCGCCGCCGGGGCCGGCGTGCGGGCAGTGGGTCGACGCGTCGGCCAGCGCCGCGCCGGCGTGGTAGGTGCGGCAACCGACGGTGTCGGCGGAGACGTCCGCCTTCGTGCCGGGGTACCAGCCGGCGCACTGCGTCGTGCACTCGGCCATGTCGACGTAGAGGTTGAGGTCGGCCGTGCAGTTCGTGAAGTACGCGGTGCAGTAGGTGTCGCAGGCCGGGGCGGCCGCGTCCGCACAGACGGCCGCACCGCTGGGACCGGCGTGCGCGCAGTGCACGTTCGGGTCGGTCGTGCTGGCGACGGTGACGTGGTAGAGGCGGCAGCCGAGGCTGTCGCCGCCGGTCGCGTTGGCCTCGCCGACCGGCCACTGAGCGCACTGGGCCAGGCAGTCCACGTTGTTGGCATACTCGCTGAAGTCCTTGCAGGCGTCGGTGTAGACCCCGCAGTACGTGGCGCAGTCGAGCGCGGCGCCACCGGCGGTCGGGGCGGTCGTCGTGGTGGGGTCGCTGGTCGTCGGATCGGTCGTCGTGGTCGGGGCGCTGGTCGTCGTGGTCGGGTCGCTGGTCGTCGTGGTC
>NZ_JACCSO010000704.1 GCF_013812955.1 Nannocystis sp.
CCACACGGCCCCCGGATCGACGGCCAGGGTCCCACGCACCGAGCGAAGCAGCTCCACCCATGCTTGCCGGATTAAAGGATCGCGGACCTGCAACCTGCCGAGCTCGGCCAGCAGCGGCTGAAGGGTCGCGGACAGCAGCCGCCGCACGCTCGTCGAGCCAGCGCAGGGGATCGTCAGATCCCCGGGCGACTCAGCCGTCATCCCGCCCCCCCGTCAACACCGGCAGCCGGACCCGCACAGGTCCCTTTTGAGAGCTGTCCGTTTGCACATGTCTCAAAAGACCTGTCCCCACGAACATCCAGCGCGGCCCGGCGACCGGCGGTCCGGCGCGCAGCTGACGCGGGCTCAGCTCATCGCCGCCGAAGCGCTCGAGATAGTCCGCCGCGACCCCGCAGCAGCCGGTCCGCGCCGCACATATCCCGCAGGCCGGCACGAAGGCCCGCGCCGGTCCAGGCACCACCGCCGCCGCGAAGGGCCCGAGCAGACAGGCCGGCGCCCCGCTGATGTACGCCGCCAGACCCAGCCGCGCCGCCGACGACATCGCCTGCAGGGCATGGGGCAGCGCGACCGATAGCCGGCTCACCAGCCCGTCGTGCGGCCCGACCCCGGCGCCGCGAAGCAGGCGCGTCTCGCTCTCGATCGCCGCGACCCGCCATGCGGCCACTCCCTTGGCGTGCAACCACGCGGGCATGCCCGAGAGCACCGGCGCGCTCGAGCGCGTCAGCGACGACGACACCGCGACCGCGACCCCGGCCGCTCGCGCCTGCCCGATCGCCGCATCGATCGCCGCGAAACCACCCACCGCCCCGGCATGAAAGTCATGCGCATGGGCCGACGCCGCATGCAACCACAGGTGCAGCGCATCGAGCCCGGCAGCCACCCACTTCTCCACCACACCATGCGTCGCCAGCTCGCGCCCGGTCGCCAGCCACAACACTTTCAACCCGGCCGCCCGGGCCCGCGCCACCTCGCCATGCACGGGCGCTCCGGCGACGGCCAGCGCGATCTCCCCCGGCTGCGCCGCCCAGCTGTCCGAAGAGACAGGCCTTACTGTCGCACGACCATCGACCAGCGCCCGCCAGCCCGGCGCGGG
The DNA here is from genome assembly GCF_013812955.1 of Nannocystis sp. Lineage (GTDB taxonomy): Bacteria > Myxococcota_A > Polyangia > Nannocystales > Nannocystaceae > Nannocystis. The sequence continues at coordinate 1,094 of NZ_JACCSO010000704.1, forward strand.
CGACTCCCTCAGCCGCAGACCGATCTGGCCCGCGAACCAGCCCTGCTCCGCCGCGCGCTCGTCCGCCGCCGGGCTCAGGACCACAGCGAGAACACGCCCTCGGGGTGGGCCCGGTGCCGCTCCCGAAAGCTCAGCAGCTCGAGCGGGGACTCCTGGCCCTCGCGGGCGGCGATCCAGTCGGCGAGGGCCCGCGCGGCGTGGGCCTGGGCCTCGTCGGTCGGCGTCTTCCCGTCGCCGCGGTTGGCGATGAACAGCGCGAAGTGGGCCGTCTCGGCCACGCCGGTCGGGCCGCGCGGGTCACGACGCATGACGTCGACCTGAAAGCGCTCGCCCTCCGGCGTGCGCATCACCACGGGCACCGCGCCGGCATGGGCCGCGAGCACCGCCTCGAACACGCCGTGCTTGCCTGGTTTTCCCATGCGCGTGCCGGTCCGCAGCTGCTCGCCCAGCAGCTCGAAGCGATCGCCCGCGGGCAGCTCGATGCGGGTGCGTTCACGGCGGCGCTGGGCGTAGCGCGCGAGCGCCTGCGCGGGCGCCACGGTCATTGTCATGGTCGCGGCGGCGATCGCCATCGAACCCGATCCGAGGGCGACAAGCACCTTGCGTCGACCCAGAAGCCTGCGCGAAACCTGTTGCATGCCTTCCCCCAGCCGAGCACCAGGCTACCCGGGCGCGCGGCGAGCCGTCAAGGCGCTTCTCAAGGTCGGCTACGGCTGCAACGAGCACTGCGCCTTTTGCCACACCCTGGACGTGCGCGAGGTCCAGGGCAGCGCCGAGGAGGTCGAGGCCAAGATCCGCCGCGCCGCCGAGCTGGCCGCGTATCAGCTGCGACCGGGCGAGCGGGCCATGGTCGTGCTCTCGGGCGGCGAGCCGACGATCCGCCCCGAGCTGGTGCGCTGGGCCGAGCTGATCGCCAGCCTCGACATGGACGTGGGCCTCGTCACCAACGGCCGCATGCTCGCCTACCCCGAGCTCACCCGGGCCCTGCTGGCCCGCCGCCTGCGCTACGTGTACCTGTCGCTGCACGGCGGCAGCGCCCGCGTCCACAACCTGATGGTCCGCACCCAGGCCTTCGACGAGGCCTTCGCGGCCCTGCAGAACCTCGCCGGCCGCGGCCTCGACCTCCACATCAACTGCGTCGTCACCCGCCACAACCTCGCCCACCTTCGCGGCCTCGTCGACGCCGTGTTGCCGTTCCCGGACGCGACCCTCAAGTTCTCGATGGTCGAGCCCAAGGGCGGCGGTGACCGCCTCTTCGACCACCTGATGCCGCGGGTCGCCGACGTGGCCGCGCGCGTGACCGAGGCGATCGCCCACGGCGAGGCCAAGGTCGGTCAGAGCGGCCAGGCCGGCCCGCGCTTCGAGCACGGCGCGCTCCCGCTGTGCCTGATGCCCGGGCGCGAGCGCCAGTTCGGCGACCTGAAGACCCACGGTTATCGCACCATGATCGAGGTCGGCGAGCCCGACTGGTTCCCGGTCGACGATTTTAATAAGGTGCATCCGGCCGCGTGCGACGGCTGCCGTCATCGCGGCGCCTGTCCCGGCCTGTACCGCGGCTACCACGAGGTCCACGGCGACGCCGAGCTGCGCCCCGTCGCCGGTCCACGCGCCAACGCCTTCAATTACACCCTGCGCGGCCTCGTACCTGTCCCCGCGGACATGTCCGAAGATCACTGCCCGCTGCGCGACGGCCCGCTCGGCGTCACCCCCTGGGACCGCGGCCGCGACCTGTTCGTGCGCCACAACGGCAAGCTCGGCCACTACCACGCCGACACCCGCGACTTCAGCGACGTCGAGATCGCCGCCAGCAAACACGCGCTCGGCCAGGTCTACCTCGACGCCAGCCGCAAGCCCGCGCCCGACGACTTCGCAAGTGACCTCGTGCCGCTCGCCCGCGCCCGCGTCTGCGCGGGCTGCCCGTCGTATGCGAGCTGCAGCGGCCTGTTCGAACCTGTGCTCGAGGACATCTTCACCCGCGACGACGCCGAGGTCCGCCGCCATTTATCGGCCCTTCGTGGCGAGCTGCTCGATCTCGGCTGCGGCGAGGCCCCCTACGCCGACGCCCTCGCGCCGGCCCTCGCCGCCGGCCAGCTGCGCTACCTCGGCCTCGACCCCGACCCCGCCCGCCTCGCGGCCCTGCGCCTGCCCGGCACGGCGGAGCTGATCGCCGGCACCACGAGCACCGCGAACGCCGAGCTCGGCGCGCGTCAATTCGATCACCTGACCATCCTTCGCAGCTGGAACCACCTGCCCGACCCCGCCGCCGACCTCACGCTGCTGCTGCCGCGCCTGCGCCGCGGCGGCAGCCTGATGGTCGTCGACAACCTCGTCTTCGGGCTCGCGCGCACAGCGGCCCAGAGCGAGCGAGGCGAGCGGTCCACGGCTGGCTGGGAGCATTATCGCAGCGATGACGCGACCCAGGCCGGGCGCTGCATTCTCGGCGTCGCCACCTCGCTGGACCGCCGCCTCACCCTGCTCGCCCGCCACGACGTCGCCCCTGGCACCAGCAACCAGTGGATGCTGCACTACCGCGTCGACTGAGATCACGGCACGTCAGGACTTCGGTTCATCGATCCCGGCCAGCGTGCGCGCGAGCTGCTTCTTCTCGTCGAGCTGCATCTGCCTGGCGATCTGAATGCGCTGCGCCTGCGGCGAGCCGGCGCCGTGCATGGACTCGGTCAGATAACCGACCGCGTTGCGCCCGAGCGTCATGTTCTCGATCAATCGCAGCACACGGGCCCTCGCCTCCGCCGACGCGCCGTTGCGTCCGCGCAGCAAGCGGTGCAGCAGCGGCCCGACCTCCTCGTCGGCGAAGTCCTGCTCCGAGGGTAATGTCGCCACCAGCCCACCCGCGAGGTCCTGGGCCAGCCGGGCCAGCTCATAGGGAAAGCGGGTGACGTTGTGCTTGCACACGTTGGCGAGCAGCTCGTCATTTTGATAATTGCCGGCCGGCGTCGGCTTCGACTCGTGGCTCGAGGCGATGCCAGCCCCGTAGATCGTCTCGTTGAGGTGGGTCATCTCGACCAGCTTGTCGCGCACGTGCGAGACGCCGGCGACCCCGTTGTAGTCGGCGATCAGCGCGGCCGCGCCGATCAGGACGTCGCCGACGCCGGTCTTGCAGACGTAGCTGCGGCGGTGATACGCGGTGAAGCGCTCGACCAGCTCGGCCGCGTGCGCGGTCTCGCCGTCCATGAACACCAGCTCGTCCGGCACGAACACGTCGTCGATCAGGATCAGCGCCTCCTGGCCGCTGAAGCGCGCATTGCCCTGATCGATGCTGCCGCCCTCGAGCGCGCGGGTGTCACACGACTGGCGCCCGACCACGAAGCGCAGGCCCGGGTGATCGACCGGCACCGCGCACACGATCGCGTAGTCGCGATCGGCGGGCGTCAGGCGCATCGTCGGCATCACCACGATCCAGTGCGAATTGATGCAGCCGGTCTGATGAGCCTTGGCCCCGCGGATCACCACGCCGCCGGGGCGCCGCTCGACCACGCGCACGAACAGGTCCGGGTCGTCCTGCTCGCTCGGCCCCTTGCTGCGGTCGCCCTTGGGGTCCGTCATCGCCCCGCCGATCACCAGGTTCTGCGCCTGCATCGCGGCGACGAAGGCCCGCAGCCGGGCGTGATAGCCGCTGCCGGTCGCCTGGTCGATCGACCAGGTCACGGGGATCAGCGCGTTGATCGCGTCCATGCCGACGCAGCGCTGGAAGCAGGTCCCGGTCTGCTGCCCGAGCCGGCGCTGCATCTTGTTCTGCGCGACCACGTCGGCGACGCTCTCGGTGACGTGCAGGAAGCGATTGACGCGCGCGCCGGTCGCCCCGACCACCGCGCTCGCCAGCGCCGGATCCTCGTTGGCGAGGTCGTAGGTGCGGGCCACGGCGTTGATCGACGGCCGTAACATCGGATGATCGACGGGCTCGGCGATGCGCTGGCCCATGAAGTGCACCTTGAGGCCGCGGCCGCGCAGGCTCTCGATGTACTCGGCGCCGCTGGTGATCGGCGGACGGGGGCGGAGCCAGGGCGGCGCGGGTGTGGTGGACATGGCCGGGGCAGCATATGCTGGCGCGCCCGCGGCCCGTCAACTCTGCCCGGCTCAGGGCGCAGCTCAGGGCGCAGTTCAGGGCGCAGTCACGCCGAGCCGGCGCGCCTCGTCGTTGAACTGCGCGCGCAGCGAAGCGGCGGACATCCCGAGCCGGGCCGCCGCCGCGTCGAGGTCGTAGGTGATGTCGCCGATCTTGAGCTTCGCGGTCGGTCCGAGCTCGATCTGCCCATTTTTCAAAACCGGCGCGGGGTCCTCCACGCCGATGTAGATCTCGCGGTCGGTCGCCGACGGGAAGTTGTCGTGGACCTTCTGGAACAGCTCGCGCTGGGAAGGGTTGAGCTTGTCGTTGGGCAGGTTGCGCAGGTCGGCGACGACCCCCATCTCGAGCGTGCCGTCTTCAAAACTGGCGCGCGAGGCCTTGATCACCTTGGCGACCACCGGGTCCTGCTTCGCAGCGCGCTTATGAAAATTGCGCAGCTCCTTGCGCTTGCCGGTCTGTTTCCACGCCAGCTTGCCGTCGGGCTTGACCGGCGCGACTTCCACCGCGGCCGCCTCCGGTCCGGCCGCCAATTCCTCGCTGTACCACTCGGGCAGCGCCGTCACCTGCCGCCAGAGGTAGAACATCACGCCGCCCGCGATCAACAGCAGGGTCAGCAGCACGAGAGCGAGCTTCTTCCACATGGGCCGCGAGGATAGCAGCCCGGCTCGCCCCGGATCGAGCGGTGTAGATGTAGCGAGCAATAGCCCGCTCGACAGGCCCGGAGGCCACTTGCCTACTGCCATCGAAGGGGAGGTGGGGAGGGCAGCCGGAGATCGGCGTCGCCGGCAAGGCCGCGTACGTCGTCTTCGAGGGCGACGGCGCCCGTTCTGTCTGGAAGGCGGCTGAAGCGGCCAGGTGAACGGACCGGGGCCGAAGACGGCCCGGTCAGCGGTCAGCGGTCAGCGAGGAGGGCGAGCGATTGACCGCTCGGCATCACGAGCATTGCTCAGGTCGAGCGGGTCACGAGCGCACACGCACGGGAAGGTCGCACATCACCCGGAAGTAACCGTGCGGCGCGAACTGGGGGTCGCCGGCGAGGCTCATCTCGGGGAAGCGCTCGAGCACTGTCTGGAGCACCGCCTCACCCTCGACGCGGGCCATGTGCACGCCGAGGCAGACATGCGGCCCGCCCCCGAAGTTGAAGGCCGCCCTGGCGAGGTCGGGGCGGTCGATGTCGAACTCGTCGGGGCGCTCGAACGCCTCGGGGTCGCGGCTCGCCGCGCCGGTCAGCGGGATGACCGTCTGCCCGCGCTCGATGTTTACGCCGCGGATCGTCAGGTCCTCGAGCGCATGGGCCGGGTTGCCGAGCAGGTTTAAGTTGTTGAAGCGCAGGCTCTCGTCCATCGCGGCGCGCGCCAGCGGAGGCGAGCTGCGCACGCGCAGCAGCTGCTCGGGGTGCTGCAGGAGGTCGAGGAACATGAAGCGCAGGGTGTGCAACGTCGTGTCGGATCCGGCGACGATCATCGCACCGACGAGTCCGAGCAGCTCGGGCTCGGTCAGGCGCGCGCCCTGCTCCTCGTGGTGAATCAGCACCGACAGCAGGTCGTCGCCCGGCTGCTTGCGGCGCTCGGCGATCAGCCCGCGGACCGCCTCGTAGCCGACGCCGACGCCGCGCAGCAGCTCGATGCGCGCCTCGGGCGTCAGCGTCGGGCTGAGCAGCGCGGTCCGGCAGCCCGCGAACTCGAGGAACGCCGGCTCGAGCGGCCCCGGAATGGCGAGCAGGCGACCGATCACGCGCAGCGGGATGTCGTTCACGACCGCCGCCAGGTTGACGACGTCGCCGTCAGGCAGCCGCGCGAGCGCCTCGCGGGTGAGCTGCCGCGTGTGCTCCGACAGCCGCTCCATCGCCCGCGGCGAGAACGCGGGGTTCACGAGCCTGCGGATGCGCAGATGGTCGGCCGGCGCCACGCTCAAGATGCTGTTGTCGGACGCCGCGCGCTGCAGCTCGTTACCCGGCAGCTCGGGGGGCGGCTGATAATTGCGGCTGTCACGAGGCGCTCGCGAGAAGCGCGGGTCCTTCATGAATGCGACGACATCCTGATACTTGCTGAGGAGGAAGGCTTGCCCGCGCGCCCACCAGTACACCGGGGCGTGCTCGAGCAGGTGGCGATAAGCGGGCACCGGGTCGACGTTGTGACCGGGCGTGTAGGGGTTGAAGCTGAAGCTCTCGGCTGTCATCGTCCCAAAGATCTCAGATCCCGGGGCGCAGCGATACGCCGCAGCGCCGGCGAGGACTGCCGATCAGCCGATCAGTGGTCGGCGAGCACGGGCGGCTCGAGCTGGTCGGCGAGGCGCTCGCGCGAACTTGCGAGCGTCGCTGCCACCTCGGGCGAATCGACGCCCAGCGCCGCGAGAGCGAGCGCCGCGCGCAGCTCGAACACCTGCGAACCATGCTCGCGGGCGCAATGGATCGCGGCGATGAAGCAGCCCTCCGGTGTGGCCTCGGGGCCCGCGCTGCCCGCCAGCGCCGGCTGGCGCGTCAGCAGCCCGCCGAGCTTGCGCAGCAGCTCGGGCTCCCACACCCGCTCGCCCGAGCGCCGCGCCTCCGTGATCGCGTCGCGCAGGTGACCCAGCGCCTCCTCGTGACGGCCCGCCTGATCGCACAGATCGGCGTAGACCCCGAGCACCCACGGCCAGAACACCGCCATGCCGGCGACCTGAAGATCGACCATCGCCTGACGCAGCAGGTCCAGGCCCTCCTCGATCTGCCCGCCGCGGGCCAGCGACCAGGCCTGCACCACGTCGGCGAAGCTCTGCCAGGTCGCGCTGCCGTGCTCGTTGCCGAGCAGCGCCTGGGCCTCGACGTGCACGCGCGCGCCCTCGGCGTCGCCGGCGACCTGACGCAGGATCACCGCGTGACCGAGCGCGAGCGCCGAGCTCGCGGTGTTGCCGAGCTCCCGCGCGACCCCGAGGGCCACCTTGCAGCGCTCGTCGGCCTCGGCGGCGCTGCCGAGCAGGTACACGCACAGGGCCAGCACCGACAGCCCCGCGACCCGCGGATCTTGCGTGTACAGGAAGGCGAGCGGGCGGTCGAAGTCGGGGGCGTAGAGGGCGATCGCTCGCTCGAGGTGAGCCGCCGCGCGGCTGAGCTCGCCGCGATGGAACAGCTGGGTGCCGAGCGCCCGATGGGCGATCATCAGCGGAACCCGCTCACGGCGGCGCTCGGCGAACACCAGCAGCTGCTCGGCGAGCTCGTGCGAGACCGCGTGCTCGGCCCGCACGAAGTAATACATCCACAGGCCGAACAGCACCGGGAACAGGTGGCGGGTCTCGCCGACCTCGCGGCACAGCTCGCGGGCGCGGGCGAAGGTCCGCTCGACCTCCTCGGAGGCCAGGCCGCGCGCGGCGATCAGCGCGTTGCCGCGGCCGATCTGGACCGCGATCTCCTGCTCGGTGCGGGCCGAGCTCGCCGGCAATCCCGACAGCAGCTCGAGCGCGTGCGTGTAGTGCTCGACCGCCTCCTGACCGACGCCGTTGCGCAGCACCTGCTCGCCCGCCCGCTGCAGATATCCGATCGCGCGACCGACCAGCTCGGGGCCCGGGCGCTGCTCCTCGGACACCAGCGCGCCCGGGGCGACGACCCGATACCAGTGATGGGCGAGCAGCGGGAAGTACAGCTCGACCCGGTCGCGAAACACCCGCTCGTAGTATTCGGCCACCGCCTGATGCAGCTGCTGGCGCTGGCTGAAGGGCAGCAGGTTGTAGGCGACGTCCTGGGTCAGCGCGTGCTTGAAGCCGTAGATCGGGTCGGCCACGCTGCCGCCGCGCAGGGCCAGGAGGCCGCGGCGATCGAGCGAGGCGAGGTGCTCCGGCAGGTTGGCGCGGTCGTTCTCGATCGGGTGGATCGCCCGCAGCAGCGTCAGCGGGAACACCCGGCCGAGCACGCTCGCGACCTTGAGCACCAGCTGCAGCTGCGGCGCCAGGCGATCGATGCGGCCGGTGATCACCGCCTCGAGGTTGTCGGGGAACTGCGCCGAGCTCAGGTCACCTGTCTCCGGGGACAGGTAACACTCGCCGTTGACGATCGAGATCAGCCCGGCGTCGCGCAGCGCCGAGGCCAGCTCCTCGGTGAACAGCGGGTGGCCCTCGGCCTTGGCGTAGAGGAAGTCGACGACCTCGCCCGGCACGCGCGCGACCCCGAGGCGGCGACACACCAGCGCCTCGGTCTCGACCTGCGACAGCGGCCCGAGCAGCAGGTGATGGGTCGAGGCGTCGGCGAGCAGCTGGCGCAGCTCCGAGGGCGCGGGCTCGGTGTCGCTTTCGATAGGGCCGGTCGCCAGCACGCACAGCAGCGGCCCGATCTGCTCGCGCACCTGGGCGAGCAGCGCCCACGAGGCCGAGTCGACGCGGTGCGCGTCCTCGATCAACAGCAGCGCCGGACCGCCGCGCAGGAACGCGTCGAGCACCGCGACCAGCAGCTCGCGCGTCATCTCGGCGCGCGCCTTGCCGGCGATGCCCGCGGTACGCTCGGTGTCGGCGGCGTCGAGGGCGAGCGCCGCGGCCAGCAGCGGCGCGCGGGCCAGCGATCCGGGCACCAGCTGCTTCAAGACCTGCCCGACCCGGCCCCACGGGTCCTGCTCGGCGCCCGGCTCGTCGAGCCCGAAGATCGGGCGAAACACCGGGGTCCACGCGTGGTAGGCGGCCGCCGCCTCGGAGGCATCGCGGGCGCCGATCAGCCGCGGCACGCCCATCGCCTCGGCCTGATCGAGCAGGTCATCGGCGAGTCGCGACTTGCCGAGGCCGACCTCACCCTCGACCACCACGGTCGCGCTGCGTCCGCGCAGCAGGTCGTGCAGCTTGCCGACCAGGAC
>NZ_JACCSO010000705.1 GCF_013812955.1 Nannocystis sp.
GGCTCGCGCTGCGGAGGGGTTGCGTCACCTCGAGCTGGCGCGCGGGGTGGTGCAACGGCTCGCCGACGGGCAGGCGGCCGCGGCCGCGCTGGCGATCCGCTCCGCCGAGATCTTACTGCAACAGGGCGACTACGCGGCGGCCGAGCCCAACATCTCGCGGGCGATCGAGCTGCAGTCGAAGTTGCACGGCGAGGACTCGACGGTGTTCGCGGCGGCGGTCAACATGGCGGCCAACTTGCAGTTCTTGCTCGCGCGCTATCCCGAGGCGCTGGCCGAGTATCGCCGCGTCGAGGCGATCTACAGCGCGGCCTACGGCGCGAACCACCCCTTGCTTGGCAAGGTCCTCAACAACATCGGCGCGACCCAGTTCAGCCAGTTCGACTATCCGGCGGCCGAGGCCACCCACACGCGCGTGCTCGAGATCCTTCGCAACGCCCACGGCCCGAACCACCCGTCGCTGGGCACGGTGCACTCGAACCTCGGACTGCTGGCGCTGGCGCAGGCCCAGTTCCCGCGGGCGACCGCGGAGTTTCGCCGCTCGCTGGCGATCTACGAGGAGGCGCTGCCGGCCGATCACCCGAGCATCGGCGACTGCTGGACGGACCTCGGATACGGCTATCTGGTCGCCGGCGAGTACGAGCCGGCCGAGCAGGCCTTCGCCCGCGCCCAGGCGGTGTACCTGCGTGTGTTCGGGGCCGGGCATGCGCGCAGCACGGCGGCCCAGACGAGTATGGGGCAGGCGCAGCTGCGCCGCGGACACGTCGCCGAGGCCGAGCAGAGCCTGCTGAAGGCGATCCGCGAGTTCACCGGAGCGCCGGAAGATCCAGCGCTCGCGGCCGCGGAGGCGCAGCTCGGTAAGCTGCGCGTGGTCCAGGACCGACTACCCGAGGCGCTCGCGCTGCTCGAGCGGGCCCTGCCGCGTATGGAGAAGCAACCGGGCGGCGTCGAGATCGATATCGCGGGGGTCCAGTTCGCGCTCGCCGGGGCCCGCTTTCGCCTCTATCCCACGGAGGCGGCCAGCAGTCGGGTGCTCGCCGAGGCGGCCCGCACCAGCTTCCTGCTCTTCGGAGCCCAGTACCGGAGCGAGGTGGCCCAGATCGACGCCTGGCTGGCGCGGCTGCCCGCGCCAGCCGGCTGAGCCGAACTAGCCGGCCTTCGGCTTGGGCAGGACGATGTGCGCGGTGCCATCGGACTTGCCGCTGCAGATCACCGTGCCGAGCGTATTCTTGCCGACGTCGAACACGACGGGCTCCTTCTGGACGATCTCGAGGTACGGCATGTCCGGCGTCAGACAGCTGCCGACGCCGCTCTGCTCGCAGGCCTGGAGCACCGTCGCCCCCGGGAAGCACTCGCAGTCGAGCGCCTGCTCGAGCACGCAGTCGGGGCCGACCATGGCGTTGGTGGTGTTACCAGGAGGAGGAACAATGATGATGGGCGGCGGGACGTAACCGATGATGATGCGACCCGGGTAGAAAAAGTCCGCCAGCGCCGGACTGGCGACGCCGATGAGTGCCACGATGACCGCTGAAGTGATGAGCTTGCCCCGCATTGAAAATCCCTCCACAAAGAAACGAACCCAGCTTTCACTGGAACCGATGGCCGCGAGGGCGTCAACAAGTTTCGTGGCATCGACCTGCGCGTGGTCCAGGTGTGTGCAAATCGGAGACATCCACGATCGACTCGTAGCGAGATCGTGATGGAACGAAGGTCGATCCTGATCGACCCTGATCGATCCTGATGGTGCGATGGCCATGGTCGACGCGGCGGGGTTTGAGGTCGCGCGTCCTGCGGGGGCGACATCTCGAGGCCGGTGATCGGCGGGAAGTGTGATCGTCGCTACGCACCTCGTGGGCGCGGTGAGGCCCAGGACCAGCAGACAGGGACTATCCCGGGCGGGCCGTCTGGTCAGGAGCTTGGAGCGGACGCGGACCTGGGACATAGAGATCGCCATGCGCCTCCAGATCGGACTTCGTACCCTGTGTCTCCTCGGCTTGCTCGCGGGCTGTGGGCCCAAGCAAGGCGAGCAGCCGGCCCCCTCGCCGCAGCCGCAGCCGACCACCGCCGCGGCCGAGGCGGGCGGTGCGAGCGACTGCGCCGTCGATGCCGACTGCGTGCCCGCCTCCTGCTGTCACCCGGACAGCTGCGTGCCCGCGGCGCAACAGCCCGAATGCACGGACGTGGCGTGCACGATGCAGTGCCAGGCCGGCACGATGGACTGCGGGGGCCGCTGCGCCTGCGAGGCCGGCAGCTGCAAGGCGATCCTCGGCCAGTCCTGAATCCGCGACGCGAGCGCTCGGGCGTGCAAGCTCGGCGCCTGACCTGGGCACCTGACTCGGGCGCAAGACGCGACCGCCGGTCACGCGGGCGGACAGTCCGCGGTCCCGCGTGGCATGCTCGCGCGCGATGCCCGAAAAGCAGAACTTGGCCCAGATCACGCTGCGCTTCTTCGTGGTGGCGCGCTGGGTGCTGCTCGGACTGGTCGCGCTCGGCTGGTCGCTGCAGCTGGTCAGCCCGGCGCTGTTTCATCGCCTGATCTCGTGGTTCCCACCGCCGCCCGAGCCGACCGGCACGGCGGCGGTGGTGCTGATCCTGGTGATCACCAACCTGTGGACGATGCGCGCCGTGCTCCGTCGCGGGCGGGCGACCACGACCATCGCCGGCGCGCACCTGATCCTCGACTCGCTGGCGCTGACGGCCCTGCTCGCGCTCTCGGGCGGCGTCACCAATTCGTTCACGACCATGTAC
>NZ_JACCSO010000708.1 GCF_013812955.1 Nannocystis sp.
AGCGTGGGTCGCTGGCGAGCTTCAGTTGCGCCGGCGGGGGCGCAGGAAGGCGAGGGCGAGCGCGCCGAACCACAGGCCGCCCCAGCCGCCGCCGTCGCTGCGGCAGGTGCAGGACAGCGTGCCGACATCGCCGCCGGCGTCGTCACCGGCGTCGTCGCCGGGGGTGGTGGTGTCGGGGGTGGTGGTGTCGTCGCCGCCACCTTCCGTCGGCACGCCGGTGTCGCTCTCGGGCACGCAGGCGGGGGCGCCGTCGCCGTTGGTGCCGCACACCGGGGTCGGGGCGAGGGCGCTGCAGTCGGTGGTGACGAGGCCGGCTTGTGGGTCGCAGACCTTGAGGCTGTCGCCCTCGCAGACGCCGGCCGCCGGCACATCACCGCAGGGGTTGCAGTCGACGAGGTCGCTGCCTGCCGGGCACAGGGCGGGCACGTCGCAGGTGCCGTCCTCGGCGTGCGGGCACCAGTCGCTCGGGGCTTCTGGTAACGCGCCGGAGTCGGGTTCGACGCAGCTGTAGCCCTGGGTCTTGTCGACCCAGCCGCAGTCGAGGCCGAGCTTGTTGCAGAACACCTCTTGCGTGACCTTGGTCGACCCGTCGCAGTAGATCAGGACGTTGCCGTCGCAGCGGCCGAAGTACGAGCTGCCGCCGGGCACGTCGTCGCAGCTGGCCTTGGTGTCGATGTTCTCGGCGCAGAAGGGGTCCTTCAGGCACGCGCGGGTGCCGTCCGAGACGGTCGCGCAACAATCGAAATTATCCTTCTCGCTCTGGTTGGCGCCGCACTCCGACTTGGCCGCGCACTCGTGCGAGCAGAAGCCCTCGGGCTCGTCGACCTCGGACACGCAGAACGGGACCGAGTCGTCGCATTGCTGGTAGCCGTCGGCGTCGCAGCTGCCGCCAGCGGCGACGCCCTTGGGGTTCAGGCAGTCGAAGCCGACCACGCTATCGAACTTGCCACAAACCAATCCTTCGGCCACGCAGTCGACGCTCTGGATCGCGCTCTCGATCCCGATCTCGCAGTAGACCAGCTTGCCGGCGTCGCAGCGGCCGAAGAACGACTCGTTGCCGCAGGTGCCGGCCGTCACCGCGCAGCCGCCCTGGCCGTCGTCCTCGTGGTTCTCGTTGCAGACGCACAGGTACTGGTCCTGCAGCTTCGGGTCGGGCCACTCGGGGTGGCTGTTGGCCGGGCAGTCCGAGTCGATGCTCTCGCACTTGCCGTCGATCGCGTTGGGGGCGCCCTCGAAGCCCATGTCACACTTGCAGGCCTTCAGCGCCGCGTCCCACGAGCTGTTGAGCGGGCAGCCCTTGTCGACCGAGACGCACTGGCTGCTGTCGGCGTTGGGCTTGAAGCCGTCCTTGCAGAAGCACTGACCGTTGGCCTCGATGCTGCCGGCCGGGCACATGACCTGGCCGAGCTCGACGCAGGTCGCGCCGTCGTTGCTGGGCACGAAGCCGGCGTCGCAGTAGCACAGGCCGGACTTCTCGCTGGCGTTGTTGGGGCAGCCGTTCATCGGCACGTCGGCGGCGCCGAGCACTCCGACGCCGACCCAGGCCTGGGCCGTGGCGACGCAGTCGCTGGCGCTCAGGGTCTTGGCGGCGACCAGCTCGTCGCAGGCGGTGAGGGTGCCCTCGGCCATGTCGATGAAGCTGGCCTGGCTGCCGATGTGATTCTTGTAGAGCGTGCGATACCAGATCTTCTCGACGACCTCGCGGCTCTTGGCGGTCGCCAGCAGGTACGCGGCGTGGTTCGGGATGCCGCTGTTGGTGTGCACGCCGCCGTAGTCGGCGGGGCCGTTGACGTAGGCCTTCATGTGCGCCGGCTGAGCGCCGCCGGCCGGGTTGGAGAGGCTGCGCGCGTAGCCCTGCGGGAACACGTCCTTGCCGACGATGTCCTCGCCGATCAGCCAGTCGTCGCGGTCGACCATGGTCGCCATCACGTCGGCGAAGCTCTCGTTCAGCGCGCCCGGCTGGCCCTGGTAGATCAGGTCGACGGTGCCGCTGACGACCGCGTGCGCGAACTCGTGGGCCGAGACGTCGAGCGCGCGCGAGAACTCCGTGAACACGTAGGAGTCGCCGTCGCCGATCGCCATGTACTGGTTCCACGAGTCCCAGAACGCGTTGTTGTAGTCGTGGCCGTAGTGCACCAGCTGCTTGACCTTCGCGCCCTTGCCGTCCCACGAGTTGCGCGCGTGGGTCTTGGTGAAGTAGTCGATCACCCGCTGCATGTGGTCGTGCGCCGTCGCCATCGGCTTGGTCCACGTGTCCTTGTTCCCCGAGGTCACCAGCGCCGAGCTGCCCTGCTGGTGCTGCGCGTCGTGGGTCTGCAAGGTCGCCGCCGACAGACCCTTGCTGCGGTCGAACAGCGAGTAGCTCTTCTTGTCCGGATGGAAGGTGATGCGCAGCGTCACCGGCTTGCCGAACAGGTTGGTGCCGCTGCCGGTCGCCGGCATCACCGTCTCGGTGTTGACCAGCGCGTGCCGGGCCAGCACCGCCCCGCTGTTGCCGTCGACGTAGGTCGCGTAGTGCTGCGGCGTGCCGTCCGGCAGGCGCAGCGACTGCAGCAGCCGCCAGGCCAGCGCGCCGCCCTCACCCTGGCCCGGCCACACGCCGAGCACGGGGCCCTCGAGGTCGGCGACCACCCCGTCCTGCGCGGCCGCGGCGTTCCACAGGCGGGCCCGCTGCTGGGCCGCCTGCGGCCCGTAGCGCAGGGTCAGCGGCGGGGCCAGCTTGCCGAGCTGCTGGGCGTTGATCGCCGTCAAGGCCCCGTCGTCGGCGAAGTGCGCGGCCACCTCGGCGCCCCACACCGGCAGCCCCTGGTAGGTGAGACCGAGCACCAGGTGCAGGCCGTCGCCCGCGGTCTGCGAGACGCTGCGCTGGACCAGCTCGACGGTGCCCGGCGCGGCGATCAGCCCGAGCGCGTCGCGCTGGCCCTGCAACATCGTCGCCGCGGCCGTCAGCCCTTGCCCGTGCGGGTTCTCGACGCGCCCGGCGAAGCGCTGCAACGCGCCGCGCGAGCTCGTGCGCACGCGGGCCGGCGTGCTCGAGCGGGCGCTCAGCTGCACGATCGCGTCGCGTACGTGGGGCGCCGGCGCGGTCGACTTGTTCGGCGTCGCCAGGGTCAGCGGCGATGGGACGGCGAGTCGGTTGCGGTCCGCCGGCAACACCCGCGGGGCCGGCTTGCCGACGTGTTTGCCGGCGGTGTGTTTGCCGGCGGTGTGGTTGCCGGTGCTCTGCTTGCCGTCGGCCTGGGCGAGGCCGGCGGGCGCGAGCAGGGCGAGGCAAACAGCGGTGGACCAGAGACGAAGGGGAGCACGGGTGCGGCGCGTCATCGTGGAGGCTCGGATGGCGCCGACAATAGCTTGACTGCCGTCGTATGAAGAGGAGAAAGTCGGCGCGTGGTGTTCACGGTTCGGCGCATCTCTAGCACAAACATGTCGGCGGCTACCCGCGGCTGTCTGGCCCTGCTGACGCTTCTCATCGCCAGCCCGGCCATTCTCGCTACGACAGCGCTCGCGGCCTTGAGCCCGGCGAGGGCGCGCGCTGCCGACCCGGCTCCGGCGAGCGCAGATGCGGCGGTGACCGTGACCGCGGTCGCGCCCGAGCAGTTCGCCGCCGGCGCGACGATCACGATCTCCGGGACCGGCTTCGTGGCGGGCGACACCATCAAGCTCGATGGCAAGCTGCTCGCCGACATCACCGTCGACGACAAATCGATCAAGGGCACGATCCCGGCCAAGGCGAGCGCCGCCAAGAAGTTCACGGTGTTTCGCGGCCCAAAGAAGCTCGGGGAGCTGACGAGCTTCACCTTCGTGCCCGCCCCGAAGCTCACCTCCGCGAGCCCGAAGTTCGCCGCCCCCGGCGAGACCGTGACGCTCAAGGGCAAGGGCCTCGATACCGTCGCGCTGACCATCGGCGGGGTCGCGATCCCGGTCGTCGAGCAGACCAGGACGACCTTCGAGTTCGTGGTCCCCGAGGCCCTGCAGACCGGCCCCGTCAAGGTCACGAGCCTCGGCGGCGAGGCCGGGCTCAAGACCGACTATGAGGTGTTTCGCGCCCCGGTGCTGACCAGCGCGGAGCCGGCTTCGGCCTTCGAGGGCGACAGCGTGATCGTCAAGGGCGAGCACCTGCTCGGCAAGGTCAAGTTCAAGCTCGGTAGCAAGAGCCTGAAGCTCGGCGAGCAGGCCGCGACCCAGGCGAGCTTGACGGTGGTGAAGGGCAGCAAGACCGGGCCGCTGAGCGCGAGCGCCCGCGGAAAATCCGGCAGCCTGGCCGCCGACTTCACGGTGTTCCCGACGCCGGTGCTGACGACCGTACCGAAGGAGGTCGGCGCCCCGGGCGAGCTCAAGGTCAGCGGCAAGAACCTCGACGCGGTGGCGACCTGGCGTTTGGGACAGCTCACTTTGACCCCGGCCCAGGCCGCGAGCGCGGGCAAGGTGGTGCTGGTGATCCCTGCGGGCGCGCCGAGCGATCAGCCGCTGATCGCCGTCTCGCAGGGCCGGGAGTTCACCAGCAAGAAGCCGGTCGCGACCGTCAAGACCCCGATCGTGCGCGGCCTGGCGTTCTGGCCCGACGCCGCCGGCAAGGGCGTCGAGGGCGTGATCCGCGGGGCCGACTTCTCGAGCAAGACGACCTTCAACTTCGCCGGCAAGTCGCTGAAGACCAGCTTCGTCGCCGACGACCGCGTCGAGTTCAAGCTCGCCAAGTCCCCCGCCGCGGCCAAGCTCGCGCTCAAGGCCAAGGCCGGCAAGTACAGCGGCGCGCCGCTCGAGGTCGACGCATCCGGCGGTGGTTACCGCGTGCCCGCCGATCAGCTCGCGGCTCTGCTTCCGGGTGACTTCAAGGACGATGTCCTCAAAGGTTACGATCTGGTCGCCGCGCAGCTCGACCTCGAGGCCAGCGCCCACCTCGTCAGCGCGGTCGAGGGCGCCGCCCAGCAGGGCCCCGAGGGCGAGCGGGTCGCCGCGCTCGGCCTGCGCCTCGCCCAGGACCTGCAGCGGGTGGCGCTGGCCCAGGCCGCGCTGTGCTCGGCGATGACGACCGGCAAGGGCAAGGACCAGGCGGCCAGCAACGCGGCCGCCGGCGAGCTCCTGCGCCAGAGCAAGATCCACGCCCAGGCGCTCGGCGGCGGGCTGCAGAAGTTGTGGGCGACGCTCGGGCACGACGAGCTCGCCGCTGCGGGCCTGCCCGCGGTCGACGCGGCCGTGGTCGCGCTCGCCGCGGCTGGCCCCAAGGTGCAGGCCGCCTGCAAGAACCGCTTTTACGGCGACGGCAAGCTCGTCACCGAGGCCTCGACGACCGTCACCCTCGACGTCGGCCGCCTCTACAATCCTTCCATCTCCGCCGCGTTCACCGATGTGCTGGCCCAGGGCAAGAACTGGGCGGCGGTCGAGAAGGCCGTCGGCGAGCGCCTCGCCGCGCTCCCGGTCGCCCGCCGCAAGGTCTGGCAAGATGTCCTCAAGGCCAGCAAGTCCGCCGTCGAGGCCGCCGCCACCGGCGGCGTCACCGGCAAGGGCGCCACCGGCGACAAACACGTCGAGACCCAGGGCAAGCCGACCGGCACCGGCAAGGGCAAAGGTGGTAAGTAGAGCGAACTGAGCCGATGCCCGCTGTGCACCCCGTCCGCCC
>NZ_JACCSO010000733.1 GCF_013812955.1 Nannocystis sp.
CCTCCGAACAGCGCGCCAGCGCCCGCGCCAGCCGCTCGGAGGCGAGGTGCTCGGCGAGCACGCTGACGTCGCCGCAGGCCCAGCGGCGACCGAGCTCGGTCAGCGCGAGGCCGACGAGGTCGGCGACCGACCACCAGGCGCCTCGCGCCTCGCGTTCGGTCAGCAGGGCGCCGTGGAGGCTGTAGGTGCCGAGCTCGAGCAGCTGCCGGGTCCAGGTCTCGACCTCGACGTTGGCGGTGTCGGGGCGGTGCTCGCTCGGCGGCGGGCCGCCATCGAGCGCGATGTGTCCGCTCTGGATCGCCCGGGCGAAGCGTTCGACCTCGTCGCGCAGGAAGCGGCGGTGATTGCCCGCGGTGCGCACACACTTCAACAAGCCGAGGTCGGCCCAGCGCTTGACGGAGGTCGGACCCACGCCCAGGAACTGGGCGGCGCTCGCCGTCGAGATGTATTGAGTGCCGGTGGATCGGATGCGCGTCGACATCGCAGCCTTGCAGACGGGCGGAAGGCGGGCGCTGGAGCTTGGCGCTGATGCTGAGGCTCGAGCGGGCGGGAGCCGCTTGCTTACCCGACCAAATCGACTATACCCCGGCCGCGCTGGAGGGCAACCATCGATGCGAATCGTGATTACAGGTGCGACTGGCTTCGTCGGCCACAGACTGGTCGAGCGGCTGAAAAGTCGTGGACACGCGCTTCGCGCCTGGGTTCGTTCGCCGGCGAGTGCGGCGCGAACGCTAGGCGCCGATGTGGAGCTCATCGACGCCAGTGGAGGCGGCGCCGCCATGCAGGCTGCGATCGACGACGCCGATGCGATCGTCAATCTGGCGGGTGAACCGGTGATCGGACGGCGATGGAGCGCGGCGCAGAAGCAGGCGCTGCGGGCCAGCAGGATCGGCGTCACCGATCTCATCGTCGACGCGATCGCGGCTGCCCCGCGCCCACGGGTGCTCGTATCGACCTCGGCGGTCGGCTACTACGGCGACACCGGCGCGCGAGAGGTGGATGAGGACAGCGCCCCGGGGAACGACTTCCTCGCGGCGCTCACGATCGACTGGGAGGCCGCGGCCCTGCGAGCGGAACGCCACCAGACGCGGGTCTGCCTGGTGCGCATCGGCCTGGTGCTCGGCCGCGACGGTGGCGTGCTCGGGAAGCTGTTGCCGCCGTTTCGCCTCGGCCTCGGCGGACCGATCGGCGACGGCAAGCAGTACTTCCCGTGGGTGCACATCGACGACCTGATCGGCATGCAGGTCGCGGCGCTCGAGCGCGAGGACCTGCACGGGCCGCTGCTCGCGGTGGCCCCGGGGATCGTCACCAACCGCGAGTTCGGGGCGGCGCTGGGCCGCGCGCTGCATCGACCGGCCGTGCTGCGGGTCCCGGCCTTCGCCCTGCGGCTGGCGCTCGGGGAGTCGGCGTCCGCGCTGCTCAATGGTCAACGGGCGGTCCCACGCCGCACCCAGGCGCTGGGCTATGAGTTCCAGTTCCCCGAGCTCGAGCCGGCCCTCGCCGACCTGCTCGGTTGACCGGAGACCGGCCGTCGCGCCCCCCAGGCGTGGTATAGATGCGAGCGCATGTCCGCGCCGCAGACCCACCTCCGCATCAACAGCGGCCTGTGCGGCACCCCCGTGCGGCTCGCCGACGGCCTTGCAGAGGTCCGCCTCGAGGTCGTGCCGGCGATGGCCGTCGACGACCAGGGCCTGGTCCACGGCGGCTTCGTGTTCGGCCTCGCCGACCACGCGGCGATGCTGGCCGTCAACGATCCGAACGTCGTGCTGAGCGCGGCGAGCACCCGGTTTTTGCGGCCGCTGCGGGTCGGCGATGTGGTCGTCGCTTCGGCCGTCCGCGGGGCCGTGCAGGGGCGCAAGCACACGGTCACGGTCGAGGTCCGCCGCGGCGACGAACCGGTGATGACCGGCGAATTCCTGTGCGTGGTCCTGGACCGCCACGTGCTCGCGCCGGGCACCTGATCCGATCATCCTGGTCATCTGGCTTTTGGGACATGTCTTTGTGAACTGGTCCCTCTCACACCGAGCGCTTGAATCTGGAGGTCTCCGATGGACGGTGGTGCGCTGATCGCCGAGGTGTTGCGCAAGCAAGGGGTGCGCTTCCTGTTCACGTTGTGCGGCGGGCACATCTCGCCGATCCTGGTCGGCGCCAAGCAGGCGGGGATCCGCGTGATCGACGTGCGTCACGAGGTCAACGCGGTGTTCGCCGCCGATGCCGTCGCCCGCCTGACCGGCGTGCCCGGGGTCGTGGCGGTCACGGCCGGCCCCGGCCTGACCAACACGATCACGGCGGTCAAGAACGCCCAGCTCGCGCAGTCGCCGGTGATCATCCTCGGCGGCGCCACGGCGACGGTGCTCAAGGGCCGCGGCGCGCTGCAAGACATCGACCAGATGGCGCTGATGCGCCCGCACGTGAAGTGGGCGGTCAGCGTCGCGCGAGTCAAGGAGCTGGTGCCGACGCTGCAACGGGCGTTCGCCATCGCCCAGTCGGACGTGCCCGGGCCGGTGTTCGTCGAGTGCCCGGTCGACCTGCTCTACGCCCCGGAGATCGTCAAGAGCTGGTACTCGGCGAAGTCGCGGCCGGGTCGCTCGCCGAACCTGCAGGAGCGGGCGCTCGCGGCCTACCTCGACATCCACACCTGGCGCATGTTCGCCGGCGCCGCGAACCAGCCGGTCGCCACGCCGCGCCCGGTCGCGCCGCCGACGCCCGATCCGCTCGGAGTGCGTGACGCCGCCAGGGCCCTGAACGCCGCGAAGCGTCCGGTGCTGGTGATCGGCAGCCAGGCGATGGCGCTGTCCGGTGAGGTCCGGGCGGTGGCCGGCGCGGTCGAGGCGCTCGGCGTTCCGACCTACCTCTCGGGCATGGCCCGCGGCCTGCTCGGCGCCGGGCATCGCCTGCAGATGCGACACGGTCGCAAGGCCGCGCTCAAGGACGCCGACCTGGTGATCCTCGCCGGCGTGCCCTGCGATTTTCGCCTCGACTACGGCCAGCACATCAGCCGCAAGGCGATCTACATCGCCGCGAATCGCAGCGAGGAGGAGATGGACCGCAACCGTCGCCCGCAGATCCCGGTGGCCGGCGACGCCGGCCGGTTCCTGCAGGCGCTGGCCCAGGCGGGCCGCGGTCAGCCGCCCGAGGGCCGCACGGAGTGGATCGCCAAATTGCGGGCGGCGGACGATCGGCGCGACGCGGAGATCGTCGTGCAGGCGGCGGCGAAGCTGTCCGATGGGCCAGATGAGGCAGCCGAGGCCGATGAGACCGGAGCGACACACGCGACGAATGGGCCGCGGGTCAACCCGCTCGACCTGTGTCGCCGCCTCGAGGCGAGCCTGCCCGACAACAGCGTGCTGGTCGCCGATGGCGGTGACTTCGTGGCGACCGCGTCCTACATCCTTCGTCCGCGCCGGCCGCTATCCTGGCTCGACCCCGGGGTGTTCGGCACCCTCGGCGTCGGGGCCGGCTTCGCGCTCGGCGCCAAGCTGGTGCGTCCGGAGGCGGAGACGTGGATCCTGTACGGGGACGGCTCGTTCGGCTACAGCCTCGCGGAGTTCGACACCTTCGTGCGCCACAAGATCCCGGTGATCGGCCTGGTCGGCAACGACGCCTCCTGGGCCCAGATCGCCCGCGAACAGGTCGAGATCCTCGGCGACGCGGTCGGCACCGAACTGCGGCGCAGCGACTATCACACCGCCGCGGCCGGGCTCGGCGCGGTCGGCCTCGAGCTGCGTCACCCGGACCGCATCGAGGCGGTGTTCGCAGCGGCCCGCGCGGCGGCGAAGGCCGGACAGCCGGTGCTGATCAACGCCCACCTGCGCGGCACGGACTTTCGCAAGGGATCGATCTCGATGTGAGCCGGCCTGATGGCGCCTGCCATCAGGTCGTCAAGCCTGCTCAGGCGTCATCAAGCCTGCTCAGGCTCGATGAATCATGGCCCGGACAGCACGATCGTCAGTGGGT
>NZ_JACCSO010000666.1 GCF_013812955.1 Nannocystis sp.
GCATGAGGGTGAGCCGACGACCTCGGCCCCTGACGACGGCACCTCGGCCTGAGGCCGGCTTGCGAGGCGCGGCCGCGGGGCCGTGGCTCACAGTGGGACGATGTTGAAGCGGCGCCGCAGTGTCACGATCGGCGTGTCGAGGAACTGCGCGTACGCGAAGAACGGCCACTTGGCCGTCATCTTGCGGGCGCGCCCGATCGCCCGGACCACCTGCGGGGCGCTGCCGATGATGCTGCGAAGCAGCGGCCACCAGCCGACCTCGTGGAGCAGCTTCGTGAACTCCTGGTGCTTGAGGTACGCGCTGTACTGCTTGAGGGTGACGTCCGAGCCGCACAGGGTCCAGGTGTCGGCGAGCGCCTCGTCCTCGAGCGTGGTGGTGAGGCCGAACAGGACGTGGCAGGAGTCGTGGGCGCGCACGAGCTCATGCAGCTCGGGGTCGGTGGTGGTGATCAGGCCGGGATTCGCCGCCGCCAGCTCGGCCAGACCCTCGGCGAGGGTGAGCGGGCAGTCGGGTTCGAGGTAGAGCGGACGTGATGCTTGCGTCATGGCTGTCTTCTCCTGGTTCGTGCGTTGCGGGGCGATGCGCCTGGCGGCTGCGGGGCGGCGAGGCGAGCGAAGAGGTCGATCAGCTGATCGGGCAAGGCGGCCCGCTCGGCCGGGCCGATCGACTCCCAGTGGGCGAACAACCACCGGTCGATCGACTCGCCGAGCCCGGTGATCAGGTGCGCGAGGAGCTCCAGCGGGAGGTCCGTGCGCACGGCGCCGACGGTCTGACCGCGGCGCAGCAGCCCGGTCGTGTAGGTCTCGACGCGGCGCGTATAGTCGGCGATCGTGTGGCCGACCGGGGCCATGGGTGAGGCGCGCATCAGCTGCTTGGCGAGCCCGGCGACGTTGGGGTCGCCGAGGAAGAAGGCCAGCGCGCGCGCGTTGAGGGCCCGCACCTCGGCCCAGAAGCCGGCCGCGTCGCAAAACGGCCCGGCCTCGCCGATCGCCGCCACGGACCTCTCGGCCAGGTCCGCCAGGACCGTGAGCAGCAGGTCCTCCTTGTTGTCGAAGTAGTAGTACATCGCCCCCTTGCTGACGCCCGCCGCGGCGATGATGCGGTTGTGGCTGGCGGCCTCGAGGCCCGCGCGCGCGAACTCCTCGGCGGCGGCGCGAAGGATCGCGGCGCGACGCGAAGGATCGAGGGTGGCGAAGCGAGGCAGAGGCATGGGATCTGCTGGTTTAGACCGGCCAGTTAGACCGACCGGTCTAAGCGTAAATCACAGCCGAGAGGCCGTCAAGCGGCGATCTGCTGGCCTCGCTGCGCGAGCGCCGAGGCCGGCGCCGAGGCCGGGTGATGTCATGACGACCTCGGCCGCTGACGACGGTCGCTCGGCCCGAGGCCGGCTTGCGAGGCGCGGCACCTCGCCCGTATAGTCGCGCGCGGGGATGACGAGCAACGAGAGCGTCGCGGCGGTCGACCTCGGGTCGAACAGCTTTCAATTGTTGGTGGCGCGGGTCGTCGACGACACCCATTTTCACGTCGTCGACCGGCTGCGCGAGCGGGTGGTGCTGGCGGCCGGTCTCGACGAGCAGCAGTGCCTGAGCGAGAAGGCGCAGGCGCGCGCGGTGGCCTGTTTGGAGCGCTTCGGCCAGCGCCTGCGCGAGTTGCCGCTGCACCGGGTGCGGGCGGTGGGGACCAGCGCGCTGCGTCAGGCCGGGAACACGCGGAGCTTCTTGCTGGAGGCTCAGGCGGCGCTGGGCCACCCGATCGAGATCATCGGCGGCAGCGAGGAGGCGCGCCTGATCTACCTCGGGGTGTCGCACAGCCTGGCGGACGACAACGGGCGCCGGCTGGTGGTCGACATCGGCGGCGGCAGCACCGAGTGCGTGCTGGGCGAGCGCTTCGAGCCGATCCGCACCGACAGCCTCGGCATGGGCTGCGTCAGCTACAGCCTGCGCTTCTTCACCGACGGCAAGATCCGCGGCGAGGACTTTCGGCGGGCGGAGATCGCCGCGCGCCTCAAGCTCGAGCCGATCGAGCGCCGCTTCATCGACTCGGGCTGGGACAGCTGCGTCGGCTCGTCGGGCACGATCCTGACCATCGACGCGCTGCTGCGCCAACACGGCTGGAGCGAGCGCGGCATCAACCTCACGGGTCTACGCCAGCTCAAGAAGGCGCTGATCGCCGCGGGCACGGCGGCCAAGGTCGCGGCGATCCCCGGCGTGCCGGCCGAGCGCGCGTCGGTGCTGCCCGGCGGCGTGGCGATCTTGACCGCGCTGTTCGAGGCGCTGGGCGTCGAGCAGATGGAGACCACCACCGGCTCGATGCGCGAGGGCCTGCTCTACGACCTGCTCGGCCGCATCCGCCACGAGGACGTGCGCGATCGGACGATCCGTCAATTCTGTGCGCGCTATCAGGTCGACATGAAGCAGGCCGACCGCGTCGAGCAGCTGGCCCTGCATTGCCTCGACCAGCTCGCGGGCGGCTGGTCGATCGACCCGGTGTTCGGCCGTCAGGTGATCGGCTGGGCCGCCCGCCTGCACGAGATCGGCCTGTCGATCGCCTTCGCCGGTTATCACCGCCACTCCGCCTATCTGGTCGCCAACTCCGACATGCCCGGCTTCAGCCGCGCCGACCAGGAGCTGCTCGCAACCATGCTGCTCGGCCAGCGCAAGAAGCTCGGCCGCGAGATCTTCGCCGCGCTGCCGGCCCAGGAGGTCGAGCTCGCGCTGCGGCTCACCGTGCTGCTGCGCCTCGCGGTCCGACTGTCGCGCAGCCGCAGCCCCAAGCCGCAACCGCCGTTCACCGTGACGGCGCGCAAGAACGGCCTCGAGCTGAGCTTCCCGGCCGATTGGATCGAGGGCCACCCGCTGACGCACGCCGACCTGATCGAGGAGGCGAGCAAGCTGCAGGGCGTCGGCTTCGAGCTGCGCGTTCGCTGACGAGAGAGGCGTCATCCCGGCATCATCCCGGCGTCATCGCAAGGCTTGCCGGCGCCGAGTCGGTCGTGGCAATACGGAGTTCGGATGACGCGCGTGAAGATCGGTCTGGTGCTCGGCTGCATGCTCGGCTGCATGCCACTGGGCGGCTGCAAGACCGTGCGCGTGTACCCGATCGCGGGCCCGCAGGGTGACCCGCAGGCGCTGTTCGAGCCGCTGATCGTGTGCGCCACCGCCGAGCGGCTCACGTTCCAGCTCAAGCCGGGCGCCCTGCACGTGCTGGTCAAGCCGGGGATCTGGGCGCAGTTCACACCGCGCCGCTCGCTGTATACGCTGGTGCTCGTCGTCGACGACGGCTCGAGCGGCGGTGATCGCGAGGGCAACATCGCCGCGGCGAAGCGCAAGAGCGAGGAGCTGTTCGCCTGCGCTCGCCCGCCCGATCCCGTGCCCGCGCCCGCCGCAGTCAGCGCTGCCGAGGCGACGAACTCAGCGGAAGTGGAAGCGATGCCCGGCGTGACACCAGGCGTGACACCGGCCGATCCACCGGCCGATCCACCGGCCGACTGACGGCTACTCGAACAGGTCTTCGCGGGCCTGGTAGTTGTCGAGCAGCAGCTGGGTGTGGGCGGCGACCGAGCTGGCGGAGAGCTGGCGCAGCAGCGTCTCCTGGGCGCTGCGGGGCTCCTCGCCGGGCTGGGGCTGCACGCGCAGGTAGACGCCGTCGGCCTGCAGCTCCCAGGCTTGCACGTTGTCGGCGAGGTAGGCGAGCAGGCCCTCCTGGATGACGCGGGCGCGCAGCAGCGGCTCCTCGATCGGAAAGCCGGTCTCGACGCGGCGCAGGAGGTTGCGCGACATGAGGTCGGCGGAGGCGCAGAAGACCTGCTCCTGGCCGTCGTTGAGGAAGTAGTAGATGCGGTGGTGCTCGAGGAAGCGGCCGACGATCGAGCGCACGCGGATGTTGTCGGACACGCCGGGCACGCCGGGGCGCAGGGCGCAGATGCCCCGGACGATCAGGTCGACGGTGACGCCGGCCTGCGACGCCCGGTAGAGCGCCTCGATGATGTGGGTCTCGGTGATCGCGTTGACCTTGCAGATGATGCGGGCCGGGCGGCCCTGGCGGGCGTGCTCGATCTCCTGCTCGATCATGGCGAGCAGGCGCTCCATCAGCGTGAACGGCGACATCAAGATCTTGTGCAGCGGGGCGCACTGGCCGAAGCCGGTCAGCTGCATGAACACGTTGTGCACGTCGACGCCGAACTGCTCGTTGCAGGTCAGGAAGCTGAAGTCGCCGTAGAACTGGGTGGTGACCGTGTGATAGTTGCCGGTGCCGAGGTGCACGTAGCGGCGCAGGCGGCCGCCGTCCTCGCGGCGCACGATCAGCAGCGCCTTGGCGTGGGTCTTGAACCCGACGATGCCGTAGACGACGGTGACGCCGGCCTGCTGGAGCTTGGTGGCGAGGCTGATGTTGGCGGCCTCGTCGAAGCGGGCGCGCAGCTCGACGACGGCGGTGACCTCTTTACCGGCGCGGGAGGCCTCGAGCAGGGCCTCGGCCATCGGCGAGTCGGCGCCGGTGCGGTAGAGGGTCTGCTTGATCGCCAGGACGTTGGGGTCGGACGCGGCCTGTCGGACCATCTCCAGCACCGTCGAGAAGCTCTCGTAGGGGTGGTGGAGCAGGATGTCGCCGCGGCGCACGTCGGCGAAGATGTCGGTGGCGGTGTCGGTCCCGCGGGTGCGCTTGGGGCCGGGGATGAAGGACGGGAACTTGAGGTCGGGCCGCTTGATCACCTCGTAGAGGGTCGCCAGGCGGTGGAGGTTGACGGGGCCGTCGACGCGGTAGAGGTCATCGGTGTGGAGGCCGAACTTCTGCAGCAGGAAGTCGGACATCTCCGGCGGGCAGGTCTCGGAGACCTCGAGGCGGACGGCGTCGCCGAAGTTGCGGGTCCGCAGCTCGCCCTTGAGGGCGTTGAGCAGGTCCTCGACGTCCTCCTCCTGGACCCACAGCTCGCTGTCGCGGGTGACGCGAAACTGGTAGCTGCCGGTCACGTTCATGCCGGGGAACAGCTTGCTGACGAAGGTGGTGACGATCGAGCCGAGGAAGGCGAAGCCGTTGGGGGCCTCGGAGACGCCGGAGGGCAGGAACACCAGGCGCGGCAGGCTGCGGGGGATCTGGACGATGGCGATGCCGCTGTCGCGGCCGAACGCGTCGTCGCCGGCGAGGGCGACGATCAGGTTCAGGGTCTTGTTCTGGATGTTCGGGAACGGGTGCGAGGGGTCGAGGCCGATCGGCGTCAGCACCGGCAGCACCTCGCGGTCGAAGTACTCCTCGAGCCAGGCCTCCTGCGCCGCGCTCCAGTTGTAGAGCTTGAGCAGGCGGATGCCCTCGGTGGCGAGCGCCGGGAGGATCTGCTCCTGAAGGATCTGGTACTGCTCTTTGACCAGCCGCTGGGCCACGCCTTTGATCTCGCGCAGGGTGCCTTGCGGCGTGCGGCCGTCGGGGCTCACTTGCGGGAGACCGAAGCCGACCTGCTCCTTGATGCTCGCGACCCGGATCTCGTAGAACTCGTCCAGGTTGGTGCTGAAGATCGTCAGGAAGCGCAGGCGCTCGAGCAGCGGCAGGCTCTTGTCCTTGGCCTGCTCCAGCACCCGACGGTTGAACTCGAGCTGACTCAGCTCCCGGTTGATGTACAGGCTGGGTAAGCTCAGATCCATCGCGGCCGCCGGGCTCGCGGGGTTCGCGGGGTTCGCGGGGTTCGCGGGGCTTCTTGCAGGCAGATTCACGCGCGGTCCTCCGACCCCTCGATGCTACCTGGCGCCGATGCGGCGCAGGACCTTGGGCGCCAAAAGTCCATGTAACATCATCGCACCAGGGCGCGGCTCGCCCGCGAGCAGCGCCACGCCCCCCTTCTTGAAGCAGAAGCGCTCGCCGAGGCCAGGGTCGCCCAGCACCAGCCAGGCGAGCAGCGCGCCGAGGTGCGGCTCGTGACCGACCAGGGCGACGTTGCTGCCCTCGATGTGGGCCAGCATCTCCTCGTCGGGGGCGCGGGCGAGGTCGGGCAGGGCGGTCATGGGGCCGTCCAGCAGGGGCGCGAGCAGCTCGGCGGTCTGCACGGCGCGGGTCAGGGGTGAGTGATAGAGGTGGTCGAAGCGCCAGCCGAGGGTTTTGGCGCCGCGGATGGCCTGGATGAATTTGTCGCGGCCGGCGGAGGTGAGGGCCCGGGTGGCGTCGGGCCGGTCGGGGGTGGAGGGGGCGGCGATGGCGTGGCGGACGAGGAAGAGTTGCATGGTCTGCGCGGCGCCGGGCGTGGCGGCCGAGTGTGCACTATTTTTTGCGACTTTCGGACATGCGCCGGGGCAGGCGCGGGTTGGGCGGGGGATCTCGCGCCGTGAGAACGCCGTTGCTTGCTGGCCTGAGGCGGCCGCTGATACACTCCCGCCTCGTTTGCGGCGTATGCGCACCGCGAGAGATTAACTACTGATGTCGCAGACAATCGACGAACCGACGAGACCTCGCTGGGAGCGCGCGATCGCGGGGATGTTCCGCGGGATGTGGGAGTGGGGCGTCCTTTACTGCCTCATCGCCGTGTCTCTGGGCCTCGCGCTGTATCCGCTGCACGACTTCGAGACGATGCGTTACATCGTCAAGAACGACCTCACGGTCGCGGCGCGCTCGCAAGCGCTGCTGGCGGTGGCGGTCTCTGCGGTGGTGACGACCGTCGGCTACCTGCTGGTATGGCTGCGGGGGCGCCGGCGCGAGCCGGGTCTGGGGCTCGCCGAGTCGTTCCAGCGCACCAACCGCTACGCCTTCGTGCTGCTGGCCACGCCGATGATCACGGCGCTCGGGATCCTGCGCATCGAGACCAAGCACCCGGTGTTCACGGCCTTCCTGTCGGTGATGATCACCGCGCTGGTGATGGTGTTCCTGTACCGGGTGCTCAAGCGCAAGCTGGACCCGGGGCATGAGCCGTTCCAGCCGGCCCGGCGCCCGCATCTGGCGCTGGCCTTCTTCATCACCTCGCTGCTCGGCTACGCGGTGTTGATGACTTACTACGCGTTGATCGACCACCACAACCTCGGGACGGCGATCTACGACCTCGGCATCTACGACAACCTGGTCTGGCAGACCGCGCACGGGTTCTTCCTCGACTGCTCGCTGATCAAGGGCGGCAACCATGTCTCGGCGCACTTCGACCCGATCATCGCCCTGATCGCCCTGGTCTATCGCCTGTACATGCACGCCGAGACCCTGCTGGTGCTGCAGACCCTGTGGCTGGCCGGCGGCGCGATCCCGGTGTACCTGCTGGCCAGGCGGCGGCTCTCGAACGAGTGGTTCGCGGCCGTGCTCGGCCTGGTCTACCTGCTGTACCCCGCGCTGCACGGGGTCAACATGTTCGACTTCCACAGCCTCGCGTTCGTGGTCCCGAGCGCGATGTGGGCCGTGTATCTGCTCGATAGCGGCGGCTTCAAGCGGTACTGGCTGGTGCTCGCGCTGATGCTGATCACGCGCGAGGACATCAGCCTGCTGAGCTGCTTCGTCGGCGCCTACGCGATCATGACCGGGCGCACCCGCACCGGCCTGGTCACCATCCTGGTGTCGCTGACCTATCTGGTGCTGGTCAAGCTGTACGCGATGCCCGACTCGGGCCTGCTGATGTCGGCCGACAAGGCCTACTCGTACGTCTACTACTACGCGGAGATGATCCCCCACAAGGCCGAGGGGACCCGCGGGCTGGCGATCACGGCGCTGACCAACCCGCTCTACGCGCTGCTGGTCAGCTTCAAGGAGGAGAAGCTGCTGTTCTTCCTCCACCTGCTGCTGCCGCTGCTGTGCCTGCCTTTTGCGGCCGGCAAGAAGCTGATCCTCAGCGTCTACGGGCTGCTGTTCATCGGCCTCGCGTCGCGCAGCCACGTGTTCTCGCTGCACTTCCAGTACTCCGCGTTGCTGTTCCCGATGCTGTTCGCGGCGGTGCCGGACGGCCTGCGCCGGGTGACCGACGGCCCGCGGATCCGGGCCCTGGGGATCGAGCGCGCCCCGCTGGCGTGGACCCTGCTGTTCGGGATGCTCACCGCGAGCCTGGTCACGACCGTCAAATACGGCGTGATCTTCCCCAACTCCTCGTTCAAGACCGGCTGGAACCGCCTCGTGCGCGTGCCGACCCCCGAGATGCGCGAGCGCCACGCCTGGGTCGAGGAGATCGCCGCCGCCATCGAGCCCGACGCCGCGGTGTCGATGACCAGCGCCGTCGGACCTCACCTCTCGAACCGACGCAAAGCCTTCCACTGGCCGACCATCAACGACGCCGACTACCTCGTCCTCACCGTCGAGAACTTCAAGAAGGAAGACGAGCGGCGACTCAAGCGCATCCGCGACAAGAAGCAGTTTCGCCTGATCGAGGAGCGGCACGGCATCGCCCTCTACGTGCGCCTCGATGAGGAGGAGGCCGCCGAGCTGCGCACCGCCGAGGCCGCCGCGAAGGCCGCCGAGAAGGCCGCCGCCCGTCGCAAGCCGGTCCGCGACACCAAGGACGGCGCCGGTGCCGACGCCGGGACCGACACCGCCGAAGTTGTCCCGGCGACCACGCCGAGCTCGAGCACCGCCGCCTCCCGGGCGGGCACCGCGGGCACGGGCACGAGCACGGTCAAGCGCCCGGGCTCGACGCAGGATCCGACCGGGGCGACCGTGAGTCCGCCGGTGACTGGATCGGCCCCGGGAGCCGACCCAACGGCCAAACCCGCGGCCAAACCGACCAAGCCCGCGAGCAAGCCGGCGGCCAAACCGGGGGCCCAGCCCGCCGTGGACGGGGCCAGCCCGGCAGGTCCTTGACGCAGTGGGAGCGGGCCATTAGCTTTGCTGAGCTGCGAGGGGGGCCGGATCGGCGCCGCTCGCGTGCACCATCGCCAATGTCTACCGAACCCACCCCATCGTCGCCCCGTCGTTTGCGTCTCGTCACCCGTTCTCTGGCCGTCGCGCTGGCCGCGAGCCTCTCGGTCGCCGGAGCCGCTTGCGGCGGCGGTCCCGGCCAGGACCGCTGGGTCGCCACCGAAAACACCAAGGTCGAGATCGACTGGGACGCCATCAACCAGGCCTACAAGGACGCGGAGGGCCCCGAGGACCTCGAGAAGCGCGTCAACGAGATCTACACCGGCGACGAGATCATCAGCATCTCGGTGCGTGACGTCGACGACAAGAGCCAGGTCGTGACCGGCTTCTTCGACACCAACGAGGACGGCCAGGTCGAGGAGGGCGAGCAGGTCTTCACGATCCAGCGCGACATCGTCAACCCGGACAAGGCCCAGTACGCCATCAGCGGCCACGGCGCTTATGGCGGCTATCACTCGCCGATGTGGGACATCGCCGCCGGCATGATGATGGGCTCGATGATGTCGCGCATGTTCATGCCCGGCTA
>NZ_JACCSO010000747.1 GCF_013812955.1 Nannocystis sp.
CTCCTGCTCACCGCGTGCGCCGACGACGGCGCGCGCGCGACCGACACCGCCAGCACCACCCCGCCGGCCACGACCGGCAGCGCGAGCGAGACCAGCACCGACACCTCGACCGGCACGCCGACCACCAGCGCCCCGACCACCGGCGGCGCGACCACCAGCGCGGACACGAGCACGACCGGCCAGGCCACGAGCACCGCGACCACCGTCGAACCCGGCAGCTCCGGGACCACGACCGGCACCACCGGCGGGACCACGATGGACACCACCACCGGCGAGTTCACCTGCGACCCGAACGAGGTCGAGGACACGCTCGCCTTCACCTACGTCAGCAAGTTCGACACCGGCATCCCGGACGCGGTGCTGCAGGCCTCGTATTACAACAGCGACGCCGACGAGGTGATGATCATGTCGTTCAGCGGCAAGGCGCGGCGCTTCAAGGTCGACGGCACCCCGCTCAGCGACGTCTTCGACGTGCCGCCCGCGGCCCTCCCCAAGCTCGACGGCGCCACCTACGACCCGATCGGCAAGGTCGGCCTGCTGATCAATCAGGACTGCGTGCTCACCGAGGTCGAGCCGCAGACCCTCGCCGTCTTGAAGTCCCAGCCGCTCGGCTTCGGCATGAGCGTCTGCGCCGGCCTCGCGCTCGGCCTCGACAACAACCTCTACATCGCCAGCTACGGCACCGACGAGCTGGTCAGCATCACCCGCGACGGCCTCGCCGAGGTCGGCAGGCTCAACGTGCTGCAGCTCGCCGGCCTCGACGGCTTCGACGGCCTCGCCGTGATCGCCGGCAGCGACAACTTCCTGATCATGAGCACTTCACCAAAGACCCAGGCCGCGATCATCACCCCCGCCGGCGGCGTCATCGTGCCGACCTCGGACCTCGGCCAGGCCAGCGCGCCGATGATCGGCGGCATGCCGATGCTGCCCGACGCCGTCCTGACCCTGTGCGGCAACGGCCACGCCTGGGTCTGCGAGGCCTACAACGCCACCTGCTTCGACTACGCCCCCGCCGACGGCGACAAAAACGCCTGCGCCTGCCTGATCCCCGGCTGACCTTCTTCTAAAAATTAATTCATGCCGCGCAGCCGCGGCACCGGCCGACCGTCGAGACCCTGCACCACGTCGAACCCGACCGCCGCTTCGGACGGCGCCGGCGAGCTCGCCGATGCGGTGCGCGCGACCGTCGGCAACTTCGACAGATACACCCCCGAGCGCTCCCCGTCGGCCACCGAGTAACTGACGATCCCCTCGTCGTTCACCCGCGACACGTCAATCGAATAAAAATGCACACGATCGTCGATCCGCAATTCTTCGAGTGTGCCCGGCTCGACGATCACCAGCGCGGCCAACCAGCGCGCGCCAATGCCGATCGGGCCGAGGATCCTTCCGTCGTCCAGCTGCTGCATGGCCCGCGTCGCTCGCTCTGCCAGCTTCGTGATCGCCGAGCCGTCGAGCGGCACCCGCCACATCGAGCCTTGTTCGCGACCGTCGCCCCTGATGCAGCACAGCGGCACCTCGACCACATGGACCGCCTCGTCGTCACGGTGCACGACCGAGGCCTCGCGCGGGAACAGGCGCGTCGGTTCGTTCTTGGCCAGATCGATCGCATCGACGTGGCCGTCGAAGAAGAAATTGAGGGTCAGCCAGCGACCGTCGGCGAGCTGACCGTTGAGGAACAGCTGGCTCGACAAGTCGATGAAGTCGAGCCCCGGCACGAAGAAGATGCGCTGCGTGTTGATGGGCCGTGCGAGCCTGAGCTGGACGATGCCGCTCTCGATCCACCACAGCGCCCCGCCGCTGAGCCGCAGCGCCGTCTCTCCCAGCAGGACCTCACTGCCATCGGATCGATCACGCAGGAGCACTTTGCCCTCGGGAAATTCGGAGTCGCCCCCGGTGACCGTCGCGTCCTGCCAGAGCAGGTAGCGACCATCGCGTGAGGCGTCGAACCCCGCGACCGCCGTCTGTAAGGTCGACATCGTGCCATCGGCCAGGTCGATGCGCATCAGATCGTGCTCGGGCGTCAACACGAGGGCCTCATCCACGAAGGTGTAGAGCACGTTGCCGAGGAAGCCGGGGCCGGCGCCGCTGCTCGGCCCGATGCGGACCGGATCGCTCACCACCTCGGGGACCGCGACCTCGGTCCACGGGTCGGTCGGATAGGGGTGCAGCCTCAGCGCGGCGAACTCCTCGTCGTGCTTCTCGAGGCTCAGCAGCCCGAAGTCGGTCCAGTTCAGCCCACAGCCGCCCCACACGTTCGGGACCGCGGGGAACACGACGTGCGGCTCCCTGGCGCCGGTCGGATCGATCACCACCACGTTGCCAGTCGCCTTCTCGCAGCCGAGCACGACCTCCGGCCAAACCTCCAACGTAAAGATATCCTCGATCCCGGTCGCCACCTGCACCGGCGCTTCGCCGCAGGGCCCCGTCGCCCACACCGTCGATTCACCGGCGCGCAGGTACGACTCGTCGGCATCCTTCAGATCCAGCGGACTGACGACATACAGCACCCGGTCCTGCACCCGCATCGTCTCGCTGGCGCGCACCACCTCGTCGGACTCGAGCTCGAGCACGCGGAACGGGCTCGGCGCGCCGCAGACCTCCTCGAGCTCGACGTACACGGCCGGCTCGCTGCCACAGGCAAGCAACCCCGCTCCGAAACACCCGAAAAGCACAGCGCAGGACTTCATCCCGGCATGGTAGCCGAGACTTCGTCGCAAGAGCCTGGAATACAACCCTTGCTCACAGGGTTTTGAGGTACTCGATCACCGCCAAGCGCTGCTCCGCCGCCAGCCCGTCCCCGAAGTCATGCCCGCCGTTGCCATACCCGAGCAGCGTCGTGTCGTAGATCTTCTTGCGCTCCGCAGCGTCGGGCTCACCGTCCTGGCCGTGGTCCAGCGCGCTGTAGTGCCAGCCGAGCTTGGCCGGGTCGTAGTCCTTGGAGTCGAAGCTGCGGGTCCAGTACTTCGGACGCGCCCCGCTCGCCAGCACATCCGCGACCGTCGGCACCGCGCCGTTATGAAAATATGGCGCGCTCGCCCACACCCCGTCGAGCGGCGGCGCGACGTACCCGTCCTGCGGCTCGAGCCGCGCCAGCTCGCCGTAGAACGACTCCGCGAACCACTGCAGATAGCGATCCGAGAACTGGGTGCCACCGGCCGCGAGCACCGGGTCAGTGCCGATCACGCCGACATCCACCAGCAGGTTCGGATAGCTCCCGCCCGCCCCGTAGGTGCCGTGGCAGCGCGCGCAGGTGCTGTTAAAAATTCCCTCGCCGGTCTTCGCCAGCGCCGCGTCGATCACGAACGGGTACTTCGGCGCCGCGATGCCGAGCACATACGCGTGGATGTCCGGAAAATACTCGTCGATCGCCCGCGCCTCCTCGACCGTATCGGTGCACAGCGTCGAAGCGGCCATCATCGTGCGCGCGTGGTCGCCCCGGCCCGCAGCGACATAAAACATCGCGTGCTTCTTCTTCATCCACCACCACGGCGGCACGTCGACCGGAATGACGATCGGCGACGGCAGCTCGAGCAGCGGCGGGTCGTTCCACGCGAAGGTCTTCGGGTCGCGGTGCGAGAACAGCACCGCGGCGACGTTGTCGGCCGGATTGACCCCGATGGTGCGGGTCTGCGTGTAGGGCTCGAGCGCCGCGAGCCGCGCGACGAAGCGCGCCAGCTCGGCCTTCTCGTCGGGGTCCGTCAGCAACGCGCCGGCCAACGCCGCGGTCCCGCCGACCGCGGCCGTGTAATCCGCGGTGCTATTGCCGAGCCCGACCACCAGCTGCCCGTTGATGTGACCGGCGTGACACTGCAAACAATTGGCGGTGACGACCTCGACGCCGCTGTTGGTGACGATCGCGGTCTTATCATACGGCAGCGTCGCGTTCTTGCCGTCGCGCCCCGGCAGCTGCAGCGCCTCCGGAGCCGCCCCGAACACCTGAGAATACGCGGTCCAGGGGATCCCACAGCTGACATAATTGTTGTTGAGCAGCGCGTGATAGCCGGCCTGCGCGTCGCCGTCGCGTTGCGGCTCGGCGGGGATCGGCGTGGTGCCATCGTCGGGCTCGCCGGTCGTCGGACCGGATGAGGTCGAGGCCGACGCCGACGCCGACGCCGAGGTCGATGACGCGACGGACGTCGCTCCCTCCGCGCTCGCACTCGCCGTATCATCACCGGACCCCCTCGAGCCGCCGGCATCACTCGCCGACGTCCCGGCCGCGCCTCCGCATGCGAGCACGCCTGCGCCCATGAGCAGTGGAAGCAGTGGAAGCAGCGGAAGCAGTGCACGAGGCCGCGTCATGTCAGCACCTTAGTCCCGCACAGGCCCCGCTGTCATGCCGGTCATGCCGGTCATGCGTGGCCCCTCCGGCCCCCTGCGAGGGCGTGTTCGGATTGCTTCCACCACGACCTCTGCTATGGTGCAGACCCCCCTGGAGGCCTCTTGATGCGACCCATGCTGATTCTGTGTCTGACGTCCGCCGCGCTGCTCGGCGCCTGCGCGTCCCGGTCCACCGCCGGCATGGACGCCTGCACCCAGCGGTGCGCCGCCAAGCAGTCCTCCCTTGAGCGCTCGTCCTGCGAACTCGACTGCTCGCGCATCGCCGGTTCGGCCACCACGCCCCCGGGCAC
>NZ_JACCSO010000667.1 GCF_013812955.1 Nannocystis sp.
GGCGGTGGCGGCAGCTCCAGCTGCAGCGGGCGCAGCCGACCTACCGTCGGGTCGGCGCCGACGATCTCGTCGTGCGCGACCGGGCTCGCCGCGTGGATGGCCCCCGGCTTGCTCGGCGTGCCGAGCAGCGCGTTCACGCCGCGCACCGAGCCGTAGTAGTTGCCGCGATTGTGGTCCTCCTCGTCGATGCAGCGGCGCACCAGCGAGCGCGACAGCCGGGGCAGCTTGAGCAGGTCGAGCGCGCTCTCCCACAGGCCATCGAGCATGTTCGGGTCGGCCGGAAACTCGAGCAGACCCGCGAGCAACAACAGCAACCCGGCCCGCTGTCCGCCCAGAGTGCCCAGCGGCTCGCCCTTGAGATAGCCGAGGTCGAGCGCGCGCCAGTACGCCTCCGCCGCGACCAGCAAGCGCTTGAATTCCTGGGCGCTGTGGCTGAGCCACGCGTGCATCATCACCTCCGCCGACAGCACGCCATCGGTGAGGATGTAACGGACCACCGCGGGCGCGGTGCCGGGGTCGCTCGGCGGGCCGGCGCCGGCCGGCACGTCGCGCGGCGGGTCGGTGACGCTGTAAAAACCCGCGGCCCGGAACGCGTAGAAGTGCTCGGTCTCGCCGGGCAGGCTGTCCCACAGCTCCGAGTACTGGGCCACGCGGTTGAGGCTGCCGGCCGCCCAGTTGAGGCCGCGGGCCGCCTCGCCGCCGATCTGCGAGGCGGCGACACCGGGGTCGCGCGGGGTCGCCGATTCGTGGACCGCCTCCGCGATCTCGACCATGCGAAAGTCGAGGAAGCCGTCGTAGTAGTCGGCCTTGCCGTCGCGGTTGACGTCCTCGTATCGGGCGACCACCAGCGGGTGGCCCGGGCCGATGAACTGCACGAACTCGGGCGTGCGGCTCTGCGGGTGGTGCCACTGGGCCTTGCGGATCCTGTCGTCGATCTTCGCGAAGTCCTCGCCCGCGGCCATGCCGTACAGCACCGCCACGAAGCAGTCGATGCCCTCCGAGGCGACGACCTCCTCGCCCACCCCGGTGCTGAAGTAGGTCGAGTCCCACGACGAATAGATGTCCGCGTCCGGGAACATCCGCGAGATCGCGAAGCGCGTCGTCAGCCCCGCGCACTGGGCGTTCATCATCAGCTTGTAGCCGCGCTGCTCGACCGTCACCAGCGCGGCCTTCATGTCGAAGGCCCCGAGGTTGGCGTGGCGGCTGATCAGCACCCCGGTGAAGTACGGCTGGCCCATCTCGTGGTTCTCGTCGCGCGGCGAGGCCGAGCGCGAGAACACCAGGATGTCTTGACCCTGCGGCCCCGTGATCGGCGCCTTGAGCACCGTATAGCCGCCGCCCCAGGTGTTCGGCGAGGGGGGCGCGTCGGCCGGCGCCTCCACCTTCGTGAACTTGTACTTGCCCTGCAGCAGCTTGACCTCGCCCGGCGTGAACTCCTGGCCGGAGTTGATGGCGAAGCGCCACTGCCCGGTCAATTCGGCGTAAGGCGGGGCCTCACGCCGGAGCCCGCGCAGCAGCGCCTGCGCGCGCGCCTGATCCTCGGGCCGCAGCGCCGGGCCGCGCATCGCCAGCAGCATGATCGCGTGCGCCCGCAGATCGGCGCGCCCGCCCGGGCCCTGCTCGCTCGCGATCAGCCCGAAGATGCGTTCCGCCGCCGCATCGGCCGCGGCCCGCATGCTGCGGTCCTTCATGACCGTCGCCAGCAGATGCGACAGCACCGTCAACGCCGCCGAACGCAGCTGCGCCGCGTCGATCGGATCGACCCCCGCCACGCCGGGCGCCGCCGCGGAAAGCACCGCGTCGAGCTGCGCGAGCAGACCCTCGGCCTGCGCCGGGCTCAGTCGTTCAGTTCGCACCGGCTGCTCGGGATGAAACGGGCTCGGCGGGAACAGGCACTCGAAGGTCGTCGTGCGCCGCGTCGACACCCAGCGGGCCGCCGCCACCATCGTCGGCAAGGCATCCATGCCCCGCGGCGCCGAGTCCGTGCGATCCGAGAGCGTGCCGTCGGGCAGCAGGAACAGCGGCGCCGCCCCGAAGATGCCGGTCGTCAGGTCGAGCGCGACCCCCTGCACCTCGGCCTCCGGCGCAGCGAACGATTCGGCGTGCGGATCGACGATCGCCTGGCCGCCGACCGCCGCGAGGTTGCGGCGCACCGCGGTGCTGCGACCGCGGAACTTCAGCACGAGCCTGGTGCCGACCGCCGCCTCGAGTTGCGCACGCGCCTGCAGGTCGGGGTCGATCAGCGCGACGTGGTAGTCGCGCTCGCCGACCAGCAGCAGGTGCACCCCGGAGGCCGACCGCGCCGCGGTGAAGCTCGCCTGCGCCGCCTCGCCGACCGCGACCAATTCCGCCGGAAACACGTCCTTGATGCCGCGTACTCGCACTTCAAGCTGCTTCACCATGCCTGCTCCCCTTCACATCGGTGGGTCTGATTCGCGCGCCGAACGCTACGCGAGCCCGGAATGCTATCACGGGCTCACGCGCGATCTTGCGCGGCGCCTCAGGCCAACAGCTCGGGTCCGCCCGCCGCGACCGCGTCGATGTATGCCTGATAGCGGATCATGATCCGCCGCGTCACCGCTCCGACTCCGCCAGCGCCGACCGGTAGCCCGTCGAGCGTTGTTACGGGCATCGGCCCGCGCACCGACGACGTCAGGAACACCTCGTCGGCGGCGCGCAGCTCGTCGGGCCAGATGATCGCCTCGCTACAGGTGATCCCCAGCTCCGCCGCCACACGGATCACGAGTGCGCGGGTGATGCCCTCGAGCAGGCCGGTCGCCAGCGACGGCGTCAGCAGCGCTCCACCGCGAACCATGAACACGTTGCTGGTCGCGCCCTCGGCCACCTGCCCCTGCGGGCTGCACATGATCGCGTCGCTCGCCTGGCTGTCGGCCGCCTGGCGCAGCGCCTGGATGCTGTTGAGATAGTTGCCGGTCTTGAGCGAGGGGTCGAGCGAGCGCGCGCTGATCTTGTGCACGTCGACGATGCGCACCGACAGCCCGGCCGCGTACAGCTCCGGCGCCGGCAGTTGCAGCGCCTGAACCACCACCACCAGCAACGGCGAGGTCGAGACCCGCGGGTCGAGCATCAGCGGACCGGTGCCACGGGTCACGATCATCCGCACGTAGCTGTCAGGGTTGCCGCTCGCCGCGTGGGTCTCGGCCACCGCCGCGCGCAGCGTCGCCTCGTCGAAGGGGATCTCGAGGCCGATGCCCAGCGCGCTGCGGTGCAGGCGATCGAGGTGGCGGGTCATCTCGACCGGCCGACCACCCGCGGTCCGCAGCGTCTCGTACACGCTGTCACCGTAGAGAAAGCCGCGGTCGAACACGCTGACGGTCGCCTCCGCGGGGTCGAGCGGGCGGCCCGCGGTGGACAGATAAACTTTGGTCGGCACGGCGGATGGCTCCTCGCTCGGGTCATTGCGTACAGGATCAAGCGGACAGGTTCACACGGCCCGGCGCATCCGCCAGACCAGACGCACGGCCTCGAGCGCGATCGCTGGGGTCATCTTCGAGGTCCCGCGCGCGCGGTCGGGGAACACGATCGGCAGCTCGCGCAGCACGAAGCCGCCGCGCCGCGCCCGGTGCTTCATCTCGATCTGAAACCCGTAGCCGCTGGCCGCCACCGCCCCGAGGTCGAGCCCGGTCAGCACCCGGCGCGCGTAACACACGAAGCCCGCCGTCGGATCGCGGACCTCGAGGCCGAGCAGCGCGCGCGCATACAGCCCGCCGAGCCGCGAGATCAGGCGCCGTCCGGGGCCCCAATCGCGGGTCCCGCCGCCGGGCACATAGCGCGAGCCGATCACCACGTCCGCTCCGCCCTGGCCCTCGTGACAGGCCGCGATCATCCCGCGCAGATAACCGGGGTCGTGGGAAAAATCCGCGTCCATGCTGATGAAGTGGGTGTGCTCCTGCGGCGCCGCGAGCCCGCGACCAAAGCCGTCGAGGTAGGCGCGCCCCAGCCCCTGCTTGCCCGGCCGGTGCAGCACCTGCACCCGCGGCTCGCTCGCGGCGAGCTCGTCGGCGAGCGCCCCGGTCCCGTCCGGACTCGCGTCGTCGATCACCAGCACATGCAGCTCCGGACCCGCGGCCAGGGTCGCCGCGACGATGTCCGCGAGGTTCTCGCGTTCGTTGTAGGTCGGGATCAGGACCAGCGGACGGGGATCTCGCCGCGATGCGTCGCTCGGCTCGGACACGCGGCTGCACCTTGGCAAAACCACCCGGCCCCCGCAAGTCCGCGGCGCCGTTCACGCGAGTCGGCCCGCGCCGGCGACCCCCACTCGGGCGCCGCCACACGCCCGCCACACCAGGGCCCCCAGGCAGTCTGAAGACCCCATCAGCCTCATCAGCCCCATTCACCGGCAGAGCCCCTGAGCCTGGGGTCTCCGGGGCCCCAGTGGGGACTCATGGACCTGCCCGGGTCACCGCGCGGCGCCTGGATCCCGCTCGCCGCGCTTGCGAGCGCGCGCCCGGTGCTGCTACCTTGCGCTCGCACGCGTCATGCGTCCGGGCCGCGAAGGGCTGCGCGCGTCCCCCCTGCTGCGGCCGGTTCGCAGGGCCACGCGCACATCCCCAGGAACGACCTTCAGGGTGCGAAGAATACGCTGCCACTACCCGTCCGGAGCGGCCTTCATCGAGGCGCTCATCGTCAGCGAGGGCGAGCAGAGCCTGCAGGTCTACACCACCGAGTCCTTCGAGCCGGGCGAGGAGCTGCTGTGCGAGGTGTTCTTCACCGGCCTGCCCGGCAAGCTGGTGGTGCGCGCCGTCGGCAAGAAGTGGCACCACGCCCGCCCGCGCCTGCGAGTGCGCGCTGGCGGGGTGCTGCGCTGCGTCGGCAGCGAGTGGCGCAAGCTGCTGTTCCTGCGCGAGGTCGCGACCGGCCGGACCGCCTTCGAGCAGCGCCGCCGCCACACCCGTCAGCCGGTGCTCGTCGAGATCCGCTGGCGCCGCCAGGGCGAGGCCGACCTCGTGCCCGCCACGATCTCCGAGATCTCCGAGGTCGGCGCCCTGCTGCTTACCCCCACCCAGCTGGCCGTCGGCGAGGAGCTGATCGTCGAGATCACACCGCCCGGCAGCGCCCGCCCGCTCGAGGTCCAGGGCATCGTCCGCAACATCGACCACCCCAACGGCGCCGGCATCGAATTCATGGCCCGCGACATGGGCGGCGTGACCCGCCTGCGCGAGGTCATCCGCCGGCTCGTCGACGAGTGACCAGCAAGACTGACCAGCCCCGGGTGAGAACATGGCCCCAAAGACCTGTCCCATCGACCATCTGATACGCGGCCTGCGGATCCGCGGCGCCTGGCTGGCGCTGGCGAGCCTCACCGCCTGCACGGCAACCGCCTGCACCGCCGAGCCCGACCCCAGCGGCCTCCCCGAGCCCCTGGCCCGCCACCAGCAAGCCGTCGCCGCCTCGGCCACCGCGACGTCCCCTGCGTCCACTTCTGCATCCACTGCGGCCGCCACCGCAACCTCCCCCTCGGCCGCCACCGCAACCTCCGCCGCCCCGCCCGCGGCCATCACCACCTGCGACCAGCTGCTCGCCGCCGCCGCGCATCAGCCAGCCGACGCCGCGATCCTGCTCGAGCTGTGCCCCGACGCGCCGACCACCCCGGCGCTCCTGCGTCACGCGCTGCTGATGGCGGACTCACCCGCAG
>NZ_JACCSO010000776.1 GCF_013812955.1 Nannocystis sp.
CTGCAACCCGGCCGCCATGCCCCGCGCCAGCCGCCCGGCCTGGACGCCACGCGGCATCAGGGCCGGCAGCCAGTAACGCGTCGCCACCACCGCCGCGAGCACCCCGACGCTGGCGAACACCGCCACCTCGCGCAGCCCCGGGAAGCTGGTCCAGGCCAGCCCCGCGAAGCCGGCGACCGTCGTCAGCGCCCCGAGCCACAGCCCCGGCGCGATCCCCCGCGCCGACCGCTCCGGGCTGGCCTGCGAAGGATCGAGCAGATGATGATTGAACAGGTGCACCGAGTAATCGATGCACACGCCGATCAGCGTCGCGCCGAAGGCCAGGGTCAACCCGTGCACCGCGCCGAACAGCAGCAGGCAGCTCGCCAGGGCCGCCAGCACCCCCGCGACCAGCGGCGCCAGCGACAGCGCGATCAGCCGCGGCGAGCGAAACAACGCCGCGAACAGCAGCAGCAGGCCCAGCAGCGACACCGTCGAGATCCGGCCGATGTCCGCGCGCATGCTGCCCTCCGCCGAGAGCGCGAAGCGGGCCACCGCGCTCATCTCGAGCGTCACCCCCGGCGTGGCCGCCTCGGTGAACGCCGCGGCGATCGCCGCTTGCAGGGGCCCCTGCGCCGCCGCGTCGAAGGGCGAGCTGCGGCTCGCCAGCAGCACCAGCGCGTGCTTGCCGTCGGCGACGAACTGCCCGTCGACCAGCGACAGCCCGCCCGCCCGCGCCGCCTCGAGCCGCCGCAGCTGCGCCGGATACAGCAGCAGCGGATCCGCCGGCGCGACCCGCTTGATCAGCGCCCCGGTCATCTTGCCCAGCTCCTGCTTGAGCGCCATCGCGGCCGCCTGCAGGCCCTCCGGCGACAACCTGTCCTCAGGAGCATCCAGCAAATAGAACCGGCGCGGCCAGTACAGGTCGTGCACCGCCTCGTTGTCGATCGCCCCGGGCCCGACCCGCAGCCACGCGACCTCGGGGTTGCCCTCCAGCGCGGCCCCCAGAGCCCGCGCGACCGCCAGCGCCGGTCCAGGTCCAGGTCCAGGTCCAGGATCGTCGCCCGGCCCCTGCACCGACAGCACGATCGTGCGCGTCAGCTCCGACTGCGCCAGCTGCCTCGAGATCCCCGCAAGCTGCGCGTCGCCCTCGTCCGCGAGGAAGTACGTGATGTCGGTCGTGACCGCCATCCGCGTCCAGCAGATCGCCGCCAGCACCGCCAGCACCACCAGGCCGGCCGCGGCCCGCAGACCGCGTCGACCTGGCTCTTGTGACATGTCCTCAGCGCCAGGCAAATCAACGACCCTGGCGCCGCACCGGCAAGCTGAACAGCGCGGCCAGCTCCTGGTCCGTGAAGCGCCGCTGCGGATCGACCTCGCTGAAGGTCGTCAGCGTCTCGTCGCCGCCGATCTCGACGATGCGCATCGTCTCGAGCACGACCTCGTGGCCCTCGATCTCGATGCGCTCGATCACCTGCGTCATCGGGGCGACCCGCGGGCGCAGCCGCAGCGACCAGCGCGGGACGCCATTCACACCCGCCGGCAGCCCGACCAGCTCCATCGTGTACAAACGCGCCAGCGCCTCGCGGTCGCCCGCGAAGATCTTGACGAAGCTGTCGACGAACAGCCGCAGCACCGGGTTCTGATCGAGGGTCAAGGTCTCGCTGCCGCCCGCGTCCGCGTAGCGCAGCGAGCCCTCGTCGATCAGCACCGTCGCCGGCGCCGGCGAGGTGATGTGCCGCGCCAGCCGGCCCTTCGGCGCGAAGTACAGGGTGCCCTCGTTGACCAGCGGCGCGGCCAGCAGGGCCATGCGCTTCTCCTCGCGGAACTTGGCCGACAGCCCCGACATCCCGGCGAAGCGCGCGAGCAGCTGATCGAGGGTCATGCTCGCGGCCGCGGGCGTGGACGTGGTCGCGGACGCGGCCACCGGTGAACTGACCGCCTGCGCCTGCGCCGGCACGGCGACCAGCGCCCCAAGCAGCGCGACACACTCAAGGAAGCAAACGTTGCAGTAGCGCATCGGGGGTCTCCGGGAGCATGCGGCCGTCGGCGTCGGTCGTGACCAGCACGGTCTGACCGCGCGCCGCGCAGCGATCATGGTTGAGGTTGCGGATCCTGTAGGCGACCACCAGCCGGGGCGCCACGCTGACGAACCATGCGCTGACGCGCACGCGGTCGGCGTAATGCAGCGGGAAGGTGTGGCGGCAGTGGCTGTCGACCACCAGCAGGCGGTGGCCGAGCTCGCGGACCTCGGCGACATCGAGCGCGCGCGCGCGCATCAACGCCGTGCGCCCGAGCTCCATGTACTTGTAGTAGTGCCCGTGCCAGGCGATGCCGAGCACGTCGACATCATGGAACGGCACCTCGAACTCGAGGTGCACTTCGTGCAGGCGCCCGCCGCCCTCGCGCCAGGCCGGCTCGCTCATCGCCAGTCGACCTCCCCGATCGGCAGGGCACCGTCGCGATGCATCGCCAGCACGGCCGCGATGTCGTGGTCCTGGCGGCGGTCGGCGTCGACCATGGGCACCACCGCGCGCACCGCGGCGTGCATCGCCAGGCTGCGCCGGTGACAATTGACGGCCCTGCGCAGGTCGACCGCCTGACACAGCGCGAGCGTTGCGATCGCCGCCACGGTCTCCGTCAGCTCCAGGATGCGGAGACAGTCTCGGGCCGCGATCGTGCCCATGCTCACCTTGTCCTGGTTGTGGCATTCGGTCGAACGCGAGAAGACGCTGGCCGGCATGGTCAGCTTCAACGCCTCGGCCGCCAGGGCCGAGCTCGAGATCTGCATCGCCTTGAAGCCGTGGTGGGCCGCCCGGTCAGAACCTGTCCGCCCGACCAGATTCGCCGGCAGCCCGTTGCTCATGTCGGGGTTGCAGACCTGGGCGATCTGGCGATCGACCAGATCGGCGAGGTTGGCGACCGCGGTCTTCAGCGCGTCGAGCGCGAAGCAGGCGTGTCCGCCATAAAAATTGCCCCCGTGCAGGACCTCCCCCGTCTCGGGGTCGATCAGCGGGTTGTCGTTGGCCCCGTTGGTCTCGATCTCCAGGGTCTCCCGGATCCACGGCAGCGCGTCGAGCAGCACCCCGATCACGTGCGGAGCGCAGCGCACCGAGTAGCGGTCCTGGATCCGCGACGGAGGGGCCCCGCGCACCGCCTCGATGTCCTCCCGGATCCACCGCGCACAAGCGCGCTGCCCCGGATGCGGCTTGGCCGCGAAGATGCGGTCGTCGAAGTGCCCCGGGTTGCCGCCCAGCACGTCGCTCGCCATCGCCGTCAGCGCCGCACACTGCCGCGCCAGCCGCAGCGCGCGCGCATAGGCCAGACAGCCGAGCCCGACCATCACGCTGGTCCCGTTCATCAGCGCCAGGCTCTCCTTGGGCGCCAGCACCAGCGGCTCGATGCCCGCGGCCGCCAGCGCCTCGCCGGCCGGCACCACCGCGCCCGCCACCAGGCACTCGCGCTCGCCCACCAGCGTCGCGACCACGTAGGACAGCGGGGTCAGGTCGCCGCTCGCGCCCACCGATCCCTCGGCCGGGATGCAGGGCAGCACCCGCCGCTCGAGCAGCGCGCACAGCCGCGCGAGCACCACCGGTCGCACGCCCGACCAGCCGCGGGCCAGCGCCGCCAGCCGCACCGCGACGATCGCCGCCGCCTCGACCTCGTCGAAGATGCGCCCGGTGCCGCAGCCGTGAAAGCGCATCAGGTTGACCGGCATCTGCGCCACGTACTCGGCTGGCACCGACGTCACACAGGAGTCGCCGAAGCCGGTCGTCACCCCGTAGACGACCTCCCCCGCGGCGAGGCGGCG
Organism: Nannocystis sp.; assembly: GCF_013812955.1. Lineage (GTDB taxonomy): Bacteria > Myxococcota_A > Polyangia > Nannocystales > Nannocystaceae > Nannocystis. The sequence goes on from NZ_JACCSO010000776.1 coordinate 3,791, forward strand.
CGCGAGCTGCTCGGCCCCGGCCGCGAGGAACACCTGGTAACCCGGCTCCGGATCGACGGCGACCCGGGCGCGACCCTCGGCCAGCGCGACGACGTCCTCGATCGAGAGCGGCCGCGGCCCGACGAGCAGCTCAATCACGGCTTGTCCTGCGGAGCAGCTGGTGGTGCGTGCCAGAAGTCATAAAAATTGAACCAGTCGTGCGGCGCGAGGCGGCAGTAGTGCTCGAGGCGTTCGGCGTAGCGCTGGACATGGACGGCGAGGGCGGCCTCGCGGGCGCCGCGGGGCAGTTCTAGTTGCTCGCAGAGCGGCTCGCAATACAGATCGTAGCGATTGGGCGCGCGGTAGAGCCCGAAGGTCAGGTAGATCGGGCAGCGAAGCAGGGCAGCGAGGGTGTAGGGCCCGGTCGGGAACCGGGCCGGGGCGCCCAGGAATAACGCCGTCGCGGTCTTCTCGTTGACCCCGACCCGGTCCCCGAGCACCGCGACCAGCTCCCCGCGCTCGATCGCCGCCTGGACTTGAAAGATGTAGCTGGTGTCCTGCGGATCGATCTCGATGACCCGGCCGCGGAAGTCGGCGCCGACCGTCTCGAGGAAGGTGGTGATCATCCGCGCGTTGTGAAAGTACGCCAGGATGTTGATCGGCAGCGCCTCGTGCTTGCCGTAGGCCCGCATCGCCTCGAAGGAGCCCAGGTGCGCGCCCAGCAGGATCGCCCCGCGCCCCTCGGCCCGCAGCCGCTCGAGGTGCTCCATCCCGTTGTAGGTGACGACGAAGCGCCCGGTCTCACCGCGGACCAGAAACACCCGGTCGAGCGCGCAGATCGCAAAATACAGGATGTTGCGATACGCCGGCCAAAACCCCGCAGGCAGGCCCATCCGCCGCAAATAATCCTGCGCCGCCCGCCGCGCCGCGCCGGCGAAGATCGCATAATAAAACACGATCACCCGCAGCAGCACGATCCCACCGCGCCGCCCGAACACCCGACAAAACAGCAGCAGCGCCTTGATCCCGAGCACCGTGCCCTTCTCCGGCCGCCGCATCCATGCTGCGTCGCGCGGCGTCAAGTCGGCGTCGCGCGCCGTCGGCTTCGTCTCGCCCGACATCCGCTTCGGATCCCCCGGCGTCGGCGCGGTCCCGGTCATGGCAGCGACCCCGGCATCCGCTCTCAGCGCGCCGCCGGCAGGCTCCGCGGTCCGCGTCCGAACAGGCGCAGCAGCGGCCGCCACAGCAGCGCCGTCATCGACAGGCGGGTGTGCATCCAGCCGATGCGCAGGTTGTCGCGCAGCAGATGAAAGTGTGACACCCCGCCCTCCTCGCGCGCGAGGTAGCGGACCTTCGTCGGCAGGTTGACGATCGGCACCCCCATCCAGGCCATACGCACCGCGACCTCGATGTCGAAGTCCATGCGGTCGCCGGTGCGTGGGGTCGCCAGCGCGGCCGCCAGCGGATAGACCCGAAAGCCGCACATCGGGTCGGTGATGGTGCCGCGCCCGGCCTCGATGGCGGTCCAAAACAGCGTGATCTGGCGGCCGATCATGCGACCCCGCGGCGCCGTGTGATCGTAGACCGGCGCGCCGAGCACCAGCGCCTCCGGCCGGGCCATCGCCGCCGCCAGGAACCGCGGGATGTCCTCGAG
>NZ_JACCSO010000777.1 GCF_013812955.1 Nannocystis sp.
GCTCGGCGGGTCGCAAGGCGGCGGCGGGCTCGGGCACCGGCACGCTGGTGGGCGCGGGGGGATCGCACGCGGCGGCCGCGAGCAGGAAGGCGAGGGCTGCCCCGCGAGGCTTCTGCGCTCCGCGAGGCTTCTGCGCCCCGCGAGGCTTCGGCGCCCCGCAGGGCTGCTGCCGGTAGGCTGCTGGGGTCCGCGCGACCATCGAACAGCATGCGTACCACCGGTGTTTCGCGGGGCACAAGGCGGGACGGCGTGTATATAGTCCCTCGCCGTGATCGCGGAGGTTCTCGACGAGGTCGCGCTGACGGTGCGCGCTGGCGCCCTCGGCGTCGTGATCCGTGAATTCGGCGAGGACAACGCCGCGCGCGCGGCGGAGGGCCTGGCGCTGCACCTGCTGCTGGACGGGCCGATGGGGGCCGGTAAGACCACTTTCACCCGGGCTCTGGCCAGGGGCCTGGGCGTGGATGAGCCCGGTCGCGTGTGTAGCCCGACCTTCACGCTGTGCATGGTCCACAGCGGACCGCTGACCCTGGTCCACATCGACTTGTTTCGTCTGGCCGATGACACTGATGAGGGTATGGGCGGGGCCGCCGGCTTCGACGCGCTGGCGCTCGAGGAGATCGCCGACGAGCAGCTGCAGCTCGGCGGTGGTGGCTCGCTGGGCCGGGTGATCGTGGTCGAGTGGGCCGCGAAGTGGTCGCGACCGCCGAGCGAGCACCTGAGGATCCGACTCGCGCCGGTGCAGGGCGGCCTGGCCCGCAGCCTGCACGCCACGGCCCAGGGCCCCGGCCCCGCGGCGGTCCTGGCTGCCTGGCAGCGCCGCGTGGCCGACGCTCTCCTTTAATGGAAGAAGCCGTGAACCGGGTCGCCGCGGGACGCGAACCGGGGCCGCGGGACGCGGGAGCTCGCGGGATCGACGATGATCACTTCGATCGCAGCGATCGAAGTGATCGCGGATGATCGAAGGCGATCACGGGCGCGGAGGAGATCATCGGCAACCCCTGTGGGGGCGGCGAGGGGCGGTGATCCGGGCCGAGCGTCACCGAGGGCTCGCGGCAGAACTCGAAAATTCGCAGGAATTCAGCCGATCTGAGGCAGGGGACGGCTTGGCACGCGAACTCGCGAGGGCGCGCAAGAGGGAGCTTCTGACCACAAAATGACAGGCAACAGACGGGCAGCTAGACCGGGCCTGGGGCGCAACCCCGAAAAAAAGTGCCGCACACGCTGCAATTTTGCCTTTGCAAAGCAAATTTTCAGGTTTATGGTCCGTTGCGAGCAACGAGGTCGGTTTCTCCGATCCACTCAGACCTCCTCAAACGTCGCCTAGCGACCCTTCAGCGAAAGAATACACAATGGCCACGAAGAACAAGGCACCCAAGGAAATTCTGGTCGTCGGCAGCAAGGTCAAGGACGTGATCCGTGACGCTGGCCTGCGCAGCGACGGCGAGCTCATCCAGGCCGTGTCCGACAAGGTCCACGAGCTGCTCGGGGCCGCCATCGAGCGCACGAAGAGCAACAACCGCAGCACCGTCCGCCCGCACGACCTCTGAGTTGGGCGCCTGGACCCGGGCTAAAGCCCGGGCCGATCAAAAACGCCGTCTCCTCCCGGGGGCGGCGTTTTTCTTGGTTTTGGGTTCTGGGTTCTTCGTGGTTCTGGGTTCGACGAGCTGGTCTTTGGGTCAGGCGAGCAGCGCCGGCGCCAGCAGAGTCGCGTCACCGAACTCGTGCTGCAGATAGCCCGCCGCGCTCGCATGCCGCCATGCCGCCAATAGCACCGGCGCGCCCGCGAACGCGCGCAGCAGCTGAAAGTGGCGCTCGCTCGGGTCGTGCATGCCGGTCAGCAACCCATCGACGACCCGCGGGCTGAATTCGGCGCCGAGCACGAGGTCGGTCTCCCCGGGGCCCGCCCGCAGCGCGCCGTGCCGAGCGACACAACCCTCGAGCGCGCGCACCACCGTGGTGCCGGCGGCGATGACCCGACCGCCGCGGGCGCGCGCGCGGGTCACGGCCAGGGCCGTGGCCGCGGGCAGGTCGTAGCGCTCGGGCAGCGGCAGCAGGGCGTCGAGCTGCGGATCGCCGGTCGAGCTGAGGCCGGCGGCGTGGGTGAGGGAGCCGACCTCGACGCCGGCGCGGCGCAGCGCCAGCAGGGTCGACCAGCTGAGCGGGCGGCCGGCGGAGGGCATCTCGGCCGCCCAGGGGCGGGCCGCGAAGCCGGTCTGCACCGACCACAGCGCCAGCGGCTCGCGTAAATAGCTGTACTGGACCGGCCGGCCGAGCCGATAAAGGGCGCTCCACAGGGCCGCGCCGCCGCGATCGAAGCGCAGGGTCACGAGTCGCGCGGCGCGGGGGTCGACCGCGGTGATGGTCGCGCGCAGATCTGGCATGGCTTTCGGGTCATGTCCCTCGGGACCTGGCCCCTGGAACAGCACGGTGTCCCCGACCGCGAGCCGCGGCGGCGCGGCGCGATGCTCGGTCGGCGTGCGCCAGTCGCCGGCGCCGAGCAGCACGGCCACAGCGAGCGGACCTTCGAGCGGACCTTCGAGCGAAGCGAGCGAGTCGGTGAGCGCGCCGGTGAGCCGCAGCTCGAACATGGGCTCGCTGCCGGCGACGCGGGCGTGCAGCGAGGCGGGCAGGGTGGCGGCGTCGTTGACGACCAGCAGGTCACCGGCGCGCAGCAGCCCGGGCAGGTCGTCGATCACCAGATCTCGGACGCTGCCGCTGTCGCGGTCGACGGCGAGCAGGCGAGTGTCACTGCGATCGTGGCGGGGTGTGGTCGCGGGTTGCATCACTGTTGCTCCCAGCTCGCGGCCGCGAGCCGACGGCCGGAGGGCGCGCGGGCGGGGTCGTCGATCATGGCGAGGATCGTGTCGGCGACGATGGCGGGCGCAGCCAGGCTCGTGGGGTCGGCGTCGGGGATCGCCGCGGCGTGCATCTCGGTGTCCATCTCGCCGGGGTCGATCGCCAGCATGCGCACGCCGGTGCCCTCGAGCTCGGCGGCCCAGATCCGGTTCAGGTGGTCGAGGCCGGCCTTGGCCACGCTGTAGGCGCCCCAGCGCGGGTAGGCCTCGACCGCGGCGTCGGAGCTGATGTGCACGACGACCCCGCGCCCGCGCAGGGCCATCGGCCCGGCGATCAGCTTGCTCAGGCGAAACGGTCCGACGAGGTTGACGGCGAGCACCTGCTCGAGATCCTCGCAGTCGGTGTCGAGCAGCAGGCGCAGCGGGGTCGGCCCGAGGCTGCTGGCGTTGTGGATCACGAGGTCGATCGGTCCGAGCAGCGCCGCGGCCTCGCCCGCGATCGGGTGGATCGCCTGCTTGTCACCGAGGTCGGCGATGATGCCGTGGGCCTCGGCGCCGAGGGCCCGCACCTCGGCGAGCACGAGGTCGAGCGCCGCCTGGC
>NZ_JACCSO010000778.1 GCF_013812955.1 Nannocystis sp.
CACAGGAACAGCGGCATGCGGTACCAGCTCATGCCCGGCGCGCGCAGCTTGTGCATGGTGACGATGAAGTTCAGACCCGTGAGGATCGAGCTGAAGCCCAGGATGAAGGCACCGAAGGTGACCGCGATGACCGCCGTCTGACTCACGTTCGCGGAGTACGGAACGTAGAAGGTCCAGCCCGTATCGAGGCCCGTGGTGACGAGCGCCGACGCCGTGAAGATGGCGCCGATCCAGTACAGGTAGAGGCTCAGCAGGTTCAGCTTGGGAAACGCGACGTCCTTGGCGCCGATCATGATCGGCAACACGAAGTTCGAGATCGCTCCCGGGATCGACGGGATGATGAACAGGAACACCATGATCGCGCCGTGAAGCGTGAAGATCTGGTTGTACGTCGCCGCGCTGACGAGGTCCTGGTCGGGCGTGAACAGCTCGGTGCGGAGCAGGATCGCCAGGAGGCCGGCGATCATGAAGAAGAACATGACGGCGACCCCGTACATGATCCCGAGCCGCTTGTGGTCGACGGTCACGAGCCAGGAGGCCAGACCGCGCTTGGCGACCAGGTAGCTGGGCTCCAGGTTCTCGTCGAAGCGGCTGGTGTCGTTGTTGTACGTGGAGAGGGATTCTTGGGACATGGGGGCTCCGGACGCGCCGAGTGACGGCGCCGACTTCTGGGCCTACTTCTGAGCCTACTTCTGGGCCTTGATGAATTCGATCAGCGCGGTGATCTGCTCGTCGTTCAACTGCCCGGCGAAGCTCGGCATCTGCGGGGCGTAGCCCTGGACGACCTTGGCGTTGGGCTCGAGGATCGACTCACGGATGTAGTTGTCGTCGACGGTGACGGCGGGGCCGCCGACGATCGCCTCGCTGCGGCCGTAGGCGCCCTTCCAGGTCGGACCGGTCTTGGCGGTGCCGTCGAGGCTGTGGCAACTGTTGCAGCCCTTGCGCTCGTAGATGCGGGCGCCGAAGTCGGCCATGCTCGTGTCGCCCTTGGCGGGGTCGAACTCGAGCTTGCTGCGCTCGCGCAGGATCTCCTCGTACTCGTCGGCTTTGACGACCCGGACGGTGCCGATCATGCCGGAGTGCTGGTCGCCGCAGTACTCGGTGCAGAACAGCGGGTACACGCCCGGCAGGGTCGCCTCGAACCACATCACCGTGTAGCGGCCCGGGACGACGTCCTTCTTGAGCCGGAACACCGGGATGTAGAACGAGTGGATGACGTCGGTGGAGGTCATCGTCAGGCGCATCGGCACGCCGACCGGGACGATCAGCTCGTTGTTGAGCTGGGCGCCGGGGACGGCCGGGTAGTCGACGGTCCAGAACCACTTCTGGCCGGTGATGCGCACGTCGATCGCGTCGGCGGGCGGCGTCACCTGCTTCATGTAGTCGATCTCACCCCATGCGAACAGGATGATGAAGCCGACGGTGGGGATGGCGCTCCACCAGAACTCGAGCTTACCGTTGTGGGTCAACGGAGAGGTTCTGCGGTGGCCGTCCTTCGGCTTCTTGTACTTCACCATGAAGTAGATCTGGGCGCCGATGGCGGCGATGAAGCCGATCGCGCACAGGATCCAGAAGAAGATGTACAGGTTGTCCAGCGACTGCGCGTTGGCGGAGGCGGCGGGGAGCAAGCTCCACGGGCTGTCCGACATCGGGGGCGTGCCAGGATTGCTATCAGGAAGGAAGATCACGTGCTTACCTCCGCAAGGGCGTGCTCAGGCGCCAATCCGGCGCTCGCGGCGCCAGTAAATGAGCAAGGCGGTGCCGATCAATAACACAGTAAGCGCGCCCGCGACGCGCATGAGACCGAACGCAAACGGGCCGTAGCGACCGAGCGTCGCATCGTAGTGGAAACAACTGAGGATGAAGCGGTCCAGCGTGGTGCCGACCCGACCCTCGCTCGCCTCGATGAGGCTGAACTTGAGGTCGTTGCTGGCGTAGCTGAGGCCGTAGATGTAGCGGGCGATCTTGCCCTCGGGGGAGGCGAAGACGATGACCGCGGGGTGGGCGTACTGGTCCTGCTCGGGGTCGTAGGCGTACTGGATGCCCAGCTGCGCCGCGAGCAGGCGGATGTTGAGGGCGTCGCCGGTCAGGAAGGCCCAGTCGACGGCGTCGCCGCGGCCGAGCGCCTGCAGGTGGTTGGCGCGCTTGGTGCCCGCGAGCTCGGTGGTCTCGCGCGGGTCGATGCTGACGGTGACGATGCGGAAATTCTCGTCGCCGGCGGTCCAGTCGAACTGGCGCAGGGACTCGGTCAGCTCGTTGAGCTGGACGTTGCACAGCACCGGGCAGCGGAAGTAGTTCATCGTCAACAGCACCGGGCGCTTGCCGTCGAAGAAGTCGCCGAGGGTGACCGCCTTGCCGGTGTGGTCGGTGAACTGCAGGCTGCGCTCGAGCTCGTTGCCGAGGTGCTCGTCGACGTCGATCGCGTGCATCGCCGGGGCCATCGCCTGGGACGCCGAGCTCCCCGGGGCCTCGTCCGCGCGCGCGACCCCCCCCGCTGCGAAGGTCAGGAGACCCGCAGTCAGGAGGCGAGGGCCGAGGCCCGAGGTGATGCGAAGACGTGGCACGGAGGAGTTTCGGGGCGAACGAGGGGAGGCGAGAAGGACGACTACTCGTGGGGATGGCCGGCGTGGGCGTCGGCCTGGGCGGGCAC
>NZ_JACCSO010000672.1 GCF_013812955.1 Nannocystis sp.
GGCGGTGGCGCGGGCGGCTGCGGCGGCATCTCGGTGGCGATCCTCAGGGTCGGTGCGGCCTTCGTCGGCAAGACCAACCTCGACATCCAGGCCGGCACCCCGGGTGACGGTGGCCTGGGCGGTACGGGCGGCTTCGAGGGCAACGGCGGCGGCAAGCCGCAGGCCCCCAAGGGCGCGGTCGGCTGCAAGGGCAAGGCCAGCGACGAGCTCGCGCTCTGATCCCTCTGACCTGAATTCATGACAACAAGATGGCCCGGCGGACATGTCCGTCGGGCCATCTGGTTGTGCGCCGATTGTCGGTGTGCGCCGATTGTCGGCCGGACCGGGCGGTGACCCGCCGCGAGGCTACTGCTTGCCGAGCACGCTGGCGCGCATGTACTCGCGGTTGAGCAGCACGATCGCGTCGAAGGGGATCTCCTTCGGGCAGGCCTCGGAGCACTCGCCGTGGTTGGTGCAGGAGCCGAAGCCCTCCTTGTCCATCTGGGCGACCATGTTGAGCACGCGGCCGGTGCGCTCGACCTCGCCCTGCGGAAGCTTGACGAGGTGGGCCACCTTGGCGCCGGTGAACAGCATCGCGGCGGCGTTGGGGCAGGCGGCCACACACGCGCCGCAGCCGATGCATGACGCGTAGTCCATCGCCTCGTCGGCGTCGCGCTTGCCGATCAGGGTGGCGTTGGCGTCGACCGTCGAGCCGGTGTTGATCGAGACGAAGCCGCCGGCGGCGATGATGCGGTCGAAGCTCGAGCGGCTGACGCTCAGGTCCTTGATCACCGGGAAGGGCTCGGCCCGCCACGGCTCGATCGTCACCTCGTCGCCGTCTTTGAAGCTGCGCATGTGCAGCTGGCAGACGGTGGTCGCCTTGCGCGGGCCGTGGGCGCGGCCGTTGATCATCATCGCGCACGAGCCGCAGATGCCCTCGCGGCAGTCGTGGTCGAAGGAGATCGGGTCGTCGCCGGCGCGGGTCAGCTGGTCGTTGAGGACGTCGAGCATCTCCAGGAACGACATGTCCGGGGAGACGGCGTCGAGCTTGTAGGTCTGCAGCGCGCCGGGGCTCTTGCGGTCCTTCTGGCGCCAGATGCGGAGGGTCAGTTTCATGGTCGAAGCGGAATGTGTCGACATGGGTGGTGCCTCCTCAGGTGTACACGCGGGTGGCGAGGTGAACGTGCTCGAACGCCAGCGGCTCCTTGTTGAGCTTGGGCGCCTGGCCCTGGCCGGTGTACTCCCACACGGCCGAGTGCGCGTAGTGCTCGTCGTCGCGCTTGGCCTCGCCGTCGGGCTGCTGGTGCTCCTCACGGAAGTGGCCGCCGCAGGACTCGTCGCGGGTGAGGGCGTCGAGGCACATCAGCTCGCCGAACTCGAGGTAGTCGGCGACGCGGCAGGCCTTCTCGATGTTCTGGTTGAACTCGGCGCCGGTGCCGGGGACCCGAACCTCGCGCCAGAATCTCTCGCGGATCTCCGGGATGATGCCGAGGGCCTTCTTGAGGCCGGCCTCGGTGCGGCCCATGCCGCAGTGGTCCCACAGCACCAGACCGAGCTCGCGGTGGAAATCGTCGACGGTGTGCTTGCCGTTGATGCCGAGCAGGCGCCGGGTCTGGGCCTCGACGTCGGCGATCGACTTCTTGAACTCGGGGTGGTCGGTGGTGACCGCGGGCTGCTTGGCGGTCGCCAGGTAGTCGCCGATCGTGTAGGGGAGGATGAAGTAGCCGTCGGCGAGGCCCTGCATCAGCGCCGAGGCGCCGAGGCGGTTGGCGCCGTGATCCGAGAAGTTGGCCTCGCCGATCACGTGCAGGCCTGGGATGGTGCTCATCAGGTTGTAGTCGACCCACAGCCCGCCCATCGTGTAGTGGACGGCGGGGTAGATGCGCATCGGCGTCTCGTAGGGGTTCTCCCCGGCGATGCGCTCGTACATGTCGAACAGGTTGCCGTAGCGGTCGGCGACGACCTTCTGGCCGAGGCGCTTGATGGCGTCGGCGAAGTCGAGGAAGACGGACATCTTGCTGGGGCCGACGCCGCGGCCCGCGTCGCAGACCTGCTTGGCGGCGCGCGAGGCGACGTCGCGGGGCACGAGGTTGCCGAAGCTCGGGTAGCGGCGCTCGAGGTAGTAGTCGCGCTCGGCTTCCGGGATGTCCTGCGGGCGCCGGGCGTCGCCGGCCGTGACGGGCACCCAGACGCGGCCGTCGTTGCGCAGCGACTCCGACATCAGCGTCAGCTTGGACTGGTAGCTGCCCGAGACCGGGATGCAGGTCGGGTGGATCTGCGTGAAGCAGGGGTTGGCGAACCCGGCGCCCTTCTTGTAGGCGCGGTAGGTCGCGGTGACGTTGCTGCCCTTGGCGTTGGTCGACAGGTAGAAGACGTTGCCGTAGCCGCCGGTGGCGAGCACCACGGCGTCGGCGGCGTGGGCGCGGACCTCACCGGTCAGCAGGTCGCGGATGACGATGCCGCGGGCGTGGCCGTTGATGACCACGAGGTCGAGCATCTCGGTGCGCGGGAACATCTTGACCGCGCCGAGGCCGATCTGGCGCTCCAACGCCTGGTAGGCGCCGAGCAGCAGCTGCTGGCCGGTCTGGCCGCGGGCGTAGAAGGTGCGCGAGACCTGGGCGCCGCCGAAGGAGCGGTTGCTGAGCGTGCCGCCGTACTCGCGGGCGAAGGGCACGCCCTGGGCGACGCACTGGTCGATGATGTTGACGCTGACCTGGGCGAGCCGATAGACGTTGGCCTCGCGGGCGCGGAAGTCTCCGCCCTTCACGGTGTCGTAGAACAGGCGGTAGATGCTGTCGCCGTCGTTCTGGTAGTTCTTCGCGGCGTTGATGCCGCCCTGGGCGGCGATGCTGTGGGCGCGGCGCGGGCTGTCCTGAAAGCAGAAGCAGTCGACCTGGTAACCGAGCTCGGCGAGGGTGGCCGCCGCGGAGCCGCCGGCGAGGCCGGTGCCGACCACGATCACCTTGAACTTGCGCTTGTTGGCGGGGTTGACCAGCTTCATCTCGAAGCGGTGGCGGTCCCACTTCTCTGCGATGGGGCCGTCCGGGATGCGTGCGTTGAGCTCCATGATGGTGACTCCGAAGGCGCCTACGAGCGAGAGCGATGAGATGGCTAGCGAGGACTAGAGATGGAGGACGCCGGCAAGAACGGCGATCGGGAAGGAGAGGTTACCGACCAGGATCAGGCCGGCGATCGCGGCGCTGAGGCGCTCCGCGGTCACCCGGTTGCGGCCCTTGCTGTAGCCGAGGGTGGCCAGCATGCTGGCGACGCCGTGGCTGAGGTGACGGGCGAGCAGCAGGTTGGCGACGATGTACGAGGCCGAGACGATCCAGTTCTGGAAGCCGAGCACGAACATGCTGTAGGCGTCGTGACGGACGTGATGGGCGGGCAGGGCGTTGACCACTTGCTCGCTGGTCTCGCGGACCCAGACATCGCCGCGCAGGACCTCGTGCAGGCCGAAGTTCTCCGGCTGAACGACGCCGATCGTGAAGTGCAGGAGGTGGAAGATGATGAAGGCGAGCACCACCACGCCGCTGCCGCGCATGAACAGCGCCGCGTAGCTGGTGCGAGCGTAGCGTTGCGGGCGCGCGTAGCGCTGCGGGCGGGCGGCCCAGTTCACGCGGGTCAGGCGGACGGCCGCCCAGATGTGCAGCGCGACCGCGACGAGCAGGGTGATGCGCGTGCCCCACAGCAGCGGCAGGGTGCCCTTGAGCAGCTGCGCATAGCTGTTGAAGGTGTCCGAGCTGATGTAGACCTGAAGGTTGCCCAGCATGTGGACGAGGACGAAGCCGACCAGGATTACGCCGGTCACCCCCATCACGAACTTGGCACCGATCGACGAGTAGAGCAGGCGTTGCATGCGACCGGGACTGGACTCGCTCATGGCATGTTCCTCGCGGATGCGGGCAGCTCTTGGCTATACAGCGTTTGGGCGGCCCTGCTCGCCTTGCGATTACCACAGATCACGGCCCGGTGCCCCCGAAAACTCGTGGGTGCGATCCGTGTGCCTGCGCAAGCGTCAGGCCTGATCCCGCGGGGGAGGAGCAGCCGGGGGCGTCACTGCACCGCGTGCGGTGAGGCTCGGCGCGGCCTCACTGCGGCTCAGTGCACGCGAATGCGTTCGGCGGGGGTCCAGCTGAGCTCGAAGTGGCCGAGCATCACCGGTTCGTTGTGGCGCAGGCGGACGACGGCATGGCTCGGGCCCTCGGTCTCGTGGCCGGGACGCACGCCGTTGGTGCTGGCGAGGTCGTAGACGAGCAGCGAGTTGGGGCCCTCCTCGGTCACGAGCGCGTGGACTCGCGAGAGGTTGCGGCCGGAGCCGGCGAGCGAACACCGATCGCTGTAACGACCGATGAGGAGTCCTCGTTGCAGCTGCTCGCTGTCAATGTCGAGCTCGCGGGTGACCTCGCCGCCCCGCTGTGACTTCGCCGACTTGAGCGAGCGCAGGCGCAGGACCCCGCGCGGCTGCGGCCTGGCGTCGACGTCGATCGGGCGATAGCCGCCGAGCTGCGCGACGCTCGGCTCGGCGGTCGCCGAGATCGCCAGGCGTATGCCGCCGCCGTGACGGTCGATGCCGGTGAGGCGCTGAAAGGCCTGGTCGGTGGTGCCCTCGAGCAGGGCCAGACCGGCGGGCCCGCCGGGCAGCACGAACAGGCCGGTGTGGCCGAAGGACAGGGCGACGTGGCCGAGCGCCGAGAAGCCGGGCACGCGCTTGCCGTCGGCGAGCACGATGCCGGCCCGACCCCCGAGGTCGTAACCGCGGAGGCGCAGCGCGCCCTGGCCCGGCCACGCGGTCACGAGGATGTGGCGCAGGCTGACCCGGGTGTCGTGGGGGATCGCGAGGCTGCAACGGTTGTGGCGGCCGAACACGAGGGCGTGCGGCAAGTTGTCGGGCCGCCTCACCGAGCGCTGCGCGACCGGGAAGCCGAGCTCGTTGGTGACCACCACCAGCGACTCACCCGGCGCCATGTTCCCGACCAGCGCGCCCAGCACCGCCTTGGCCCGCCCGAAACAGTCGATGAGGTCCAGCGGCCGCGTCTCCGCACGCAGGTCGGGGTCGAAGTCGCGGTCGCTCTCCTCGTCGTCTTGTGCCAGCGGGCTCGCCGGGCGGTCGTACGGGTCGGGCCGTTTACTGCTACTCACAGGCCAGCAGGGTAAGCCAGACCCGTGACCGCCGCCATGCAAATCGTCCACATCCGCCGGGGGCCGGGCGCGCCTTCAGGGGCGCGCTGGGGGCACTGGCCGAGCACTTGGCCGATCCGCTTCCGAAGTCGGCCTATCGTCCAATGGCCCGCTGTTTGCCCGCTGGCGTCGTGTGCACCGGGCTTCACATCACCACTTTGGACCGAGGTGGGCCTGGACCGAGGTGGGCCTGGACCGGGCCGGGCCTCATCGCCCCCGACGACAGGAACCCGGCACCGGTATCTCCGGTATCTCCGGTTCCGTGGAGGACAGACTCGACGGGACCCGATCGTAAGCTCACACGCATCGGCGGCCAGCGGCTCGTGACGGCCGCCAAGAGCCGCGTGACGGGCGAGTGAGCGAGCAGCGCAAGCCCGTCCTGTATGCAACGGAGGAGTGATTCACGTCTCGCCCTGCGGCGCCGCGCGTGCTCGGCCGGGCCCGTTGACGACCCCCTTCCTGCATGGTAGATGCCCGCGCGCCTGGCGGTATTGCGATTTTCGCTCACCGCGCGACGGCGTCCACTGTCCCATGTCAGCACCTGTCCTCCTCCTCGCCTCTGCGGCCGCCCCGGTGGTCGACATCGACGGGACCATCTTCATCCAGGCAGGCATCTTCCTGGTCTTGATGGCGATCCTGCACCCGCTGCTGTTCCAGCCCTGGCTCGCGGCGCGGGCCAGGCGCGAGCATGCGATCGGCGGAACCCTGTTGGCGGCCACCGAGCTGCGGCTCGAGGCCGAGCGCTTCGGCGCAACCTACGAGGCCCGCCTGGCCACGGTGCGCGGCGAGGCCGCGACGGTGCGCTCGGATGCGGTCAAGAGCGCCGAGGCCGATCGCCAGAGCCGGCTCGCCGAGATCCGCGCGGCGTCCTCGGCAGAGATGCAGGGCCTGCGCGCCCGCCTGTCCCAGGAGGCCGAGGCGGCGAGGGACACGCTGAACACCCGCATCGACGAGCTCGCGCTCGACGTCGCCACGCGGATCCTCGGGAGGACCCCATGACCTTCGGCAAGCTCGGCAAGCTCGGCAAGCTCGACAAGCTCGGCAAGCTCGGCAATTTGGGCATGATCGGCATGATGAGCGTGCTCGGCGGTATCTGCTGGCTCGCCAGCAACGTCGCCGCGGCCCAGCCCGGCCACAGCGGTGAGGTCGTGAGCGGCGCCCACGGGCCGGTTCACCACGACGGCATCACGCTGTTCAACTGGCCGAGCGCCGAGGATCCGCGCATCGGCCTCGGTTATCTGATCATCAACTTCGTGGTCCTGGCGTTTTTGATCCATCGCCTGATCCTTCGCAAGCTGATTCAGGACAATGCGACCCGCCATGACGACATCCGCCGTCAGGTGGAGGCCGCCGCGGAGAGCCTCGCCGAGGCGAAGTCGCTGGTGGCCGACTACCAGAGTCGCATCGAGCGCGTCGCCGAGGAGAGCCAGCAGATCCTCGATCATGCCCGCCGCGCCGCCGAGACCGACCGCCTGCGCCTGGTCGGCGAGGCCGAGGTCGAGGTCGAGCGCTTCAAGACCGCGGCGATGGCCGCCGCCCAGCGCGAGGTCAGCCAGCGTCGCGCCGAGCTCGAGGGCGAGGTCGTCGACCGTGCCATCTCTCGCGCCACCGAGCTCCTGCGCGCGCGCTTCAACGACGCCGATCAGACCCGCCTGGTCGACGACTTCGCCGTCGAGCTCGCCAACACCTCCACGGCCCGCGCCCCCGCCCGCGCCTGATCCGACCTTGGCCTCCCGTACGACCCGCCCATCACCCATGAAGGACCCGGCATGATCCCCGCAATGCTCGCCCGACGCTACGCCCGCGCGCTGCTGCAGCTCGCCGATACGCCGATGCAGCGCGAGATCTTCGGCCGGGACCTCGCCGCCTTCGTGCGCAGCGCCAGCGCGCCGACCGACGGCGCCGGCGGGGCGACGCTGCTGTTCGTGCTCAACTTCGGCATCCACAAGCAGAGCGAGCGCCGCGCGCTGCTCGACACGGTGCTGCAGCGGATGAACCTCGACAACACCGTCGTCAAGTTCCTCCAGCTGGTGTTCGAGCGCGGCCGCATCGACGGCGTCCCGCAGATCGGCGACGCCTACGCCGACCAGGCCGACGCGCTCGCGGGCCGCATGAAGGCGACCATCACCTCCGCCCGCCCGCTGGCCGCCGACTCGGTCGCCAAGCTCAAGGCGGCGCTCGAGCGCTCGACCGGCAAGACCATCCTCGTCGACCAGAAGGTCGACCCGAGCCTGCTCGGCGGCGTGGTCACCCAGGTCGGCACTTACGTGTTCGACGGCAGCGTCAAGTCGCAGCTCGAGCGCATGCGCGTCGCGCTGCGCAGCTAGTCCAGTCATTCCCCGGTGAGCCGGCGAATCCGCCGCCCACCTCTTCCCCGTTCCTCAGCGCGAAAACCCAGCAGCTCACGCTGCGCAGCCACCGAGAGACCCCCCATGGAGATCAGAGCCGACGAAATCAGCCGGATCATCAAAGAGCAGATCCAGGGCTACGAGTCCAAGATCCAGGTCGAGGAGACCGGGACGGTCTTGACGGTGGGCGACGGCATCGCCCGCGTCTACGGCCTGGACAACGCCATGGCGGGCGAGCTGCTCGAGTTCCCGAACGACGTGCGGGGCCTGGTCCTCAACCTCGAGGAGGGCAACGTCGGCGTCGCGCTGCTGGGCAACGACCAGCTGATCAAGGAGGGCGACGTCGTCCGTCGCACCAAGTCGATCATGAGCGTGCCGGTCGGCGACGCCCTGATCGGCCGGGTGGTCAACGCGCTCGGTGTGCCGGTCGACGGCGGCCCGCCACTCGCCACCACCGAGACCCGCGTGGTCGAGCTCAAGGCCCCCGGCATCATCGCGCGCAAGAGCGTGCACGAGCCGATGCAGACCGGCCTCAAGTCGATCGACTCGATGGTGCCGATCGGCCGCGGCCAGCGCGAGCTGATCATCGGCGACCGCCAGACCGGCAAGACCGCGGTGGCGCTCGACTGCATCATCAACCAGAAGGGGCAGAACATGATCTGCGTGTACGTGGCGATCGGGCAGAAGGCCTCGACCGTCGCGACCGTCGTGGATCGCCTGCGCCGCGAGGGCGCGATGGAGTACACCATCGTCGTCGCCGCCAACTCCTCGGAGTCGGCGCCGCTGCAGTTCCTCGCCCCGTACACCGGCGTCACCATGGGCGAGTTCTTCCGCGACCGCGGCGGCCACGCCCTGCTGGTCTACGACGACCTCTCGAAGCAGGCGGTCGCCTACCGCCAGCTGTCGCTGCTGCTGCGCCGCCCGCCGGGTCGTGAGGCCTACCCGGGCGACGTGTTCTACCTGCACAGCCGCCTGCTCGAGCGCGCCTGCAAGCTCTCCGACAAGGAGGGGGCCGGTTCGCTGACGGCGCTGCCGATCATCGAGACCCAGGCGGGCGACGTGTCGGCGTACATCCCGACCAACGTCATCTCGATCACCGACGGTCAGATCTTCCTCGAGAGCAACCTGTTCTACAAGGGCGTGCGCCCGGCCATCAACGTCGGCATCTCGGTGTCGCGCGTCGGCGGCTCGGCCCAGATCAAGGCGATGCGGGCCTACGCCGGCCCGCTGCGGCTGTACCTCGCGCAGTATCGCGAGCTCGAGGCCTTCTCGCAGTTCGCCTCGGACCTCGACAAGGCGACCCGCGACACCCTCGCTCGCGGCCAGCGCCTGACCGAGCTGCTCAAGCAGAACCAGTACGTGCCGCTGCACGTCTCGCTGCAGGTCGTCAGCATCTTCGCCGGCACCAGGGGCCACCTCGACGAGCTCGAGATCGCGGAGATCCGGCCCTTCGAGGGCAAGCTTCACGCCTGGCTGAAGGACAACCGCGCCGACCTGCTCGAGCTCATCGCCCGCGCGACCTCCAAGCCCGACCTCGCCAAGATCGACAGCGAGCTCGAGAGCTCGATCAAGGCGTTCAAGGAGCTCTACCTCAAGGATCCTGCTCGCAAGCAGGTCAAGGGCTGACGGGTCCGCCATGGCCAACCTCAAGGAGACCCGTGGCCGCATCGCTGCGGTCAAGAACACCCGCAAGATCACCTCGGCGATGAGTCGCATCGCCGCGGCGCGGCTCGTGAAGGCGCAGCAGGCCGCGATGGCCGCGAGGCCCTACGGCGAGCGCCTCGAGGAGGTCGTGCGCGCGCTCGTCGGCAACGCCGCCGAATGCGAGGGCGAGGCCGTGCACCCGCTGCTCACCCAGCGCTCCGGCACCGGACGCGTGGGCGTCGTGCTGCTGACCGCCGACCGCGGCCTCGCGGGCGGCTTCAACGCCAACGTCAACCGCGCCGGCCTGCAGTTCATCCGCCGCGAGCGGGGCGGGGGCCGCGAGGCGATCGTGATCGCCGTCGGCAAGAAGGGTCGCTCGTTCCTCGGAGCCGTCCAGCAGCCGATCGCGCGCTTCCATGAGGCCCCGACGCTCGTCAACCTGGTCGAGCGCGCCAAGGAGGTCGCCGCCGAGGTCATGGCGATGTTCGAGCCGGCAGCGGAGGGCGCGGACCCGACCGGCCTGCCGCCGGTCGACACCGTCTACCTGGCCTACAACTACTTTCGCAGCGTGCTGACCCAGGAGCCGCGCGTCGTGCAGATCCTGCCGGTGCGCGCCCCGGAGCCGACCAGCCCGGACGCGTCAGTACCGGTGCCGCCGCTGTTCGAGCCCGACCGCGCCAGCCTGCTCGGCCACTTGCTGCCGATCGCCCTCGAGGCACAACTGCAGCAGGCGATGTTCAACTCGATCGCCGGCGAGATCGCCGCACGCCGATCTGCGATGGACTCGGCGACCGACAACGCGACGGAGCTCATCTCCGAGCTGACGCTGAAGTACAACCGCGAGCGCCAGGCCGCGATCACCCGAGAGCTCATGGAGATCATCGGCGGCGCCGAGGCCCTCAAGGGCTAGGCGCGTCGTCCTCCGAGCTCATTGCCTCCTGCTGCTGCCTCCGCCTCCCCGAATTTACGGAGCCCCATGTCGAACCTGCCGCCTCCGCCCTCCTCCAAGCCCTCCTCCCTCTTTGGCGCGTCCACCTTCGGCGCTCCGAGCTTCGGCACCGCCGCCCAGCCCCGCCCCGGGGCCGACGTCCCGGCCACCACTGGCCTCGGCAAGGTCACCCAGGTCATCGGCCCGGTCGTCGACGTCGAGTTCTCGGGCGCGCTGCCCGAGATCCAGTCGGCGCTCAAGCTGACGAACCCGCGCATCAATGACCAGGTCGAGAACCTCACCCTCGAGGTCGCGCTGCACCTCGGTGAGCGCACGGTCCGCGCGATCGCCATGGACACCACCGACGGACTGGTCCGCGGCATGGACGTGCGCGACACCGGCAAGGCGATCCAGATGCCGGTCGGTAAGGGCGTGCTCGGCCGCATCATGAACGTCATCGGCGATCCCGTCGACGAGCAGGGCCCGATCAACACCACCGAGTTCCGCTCGATCCACCGCGCTGCCCCGACCTTCGTCGAGCAGAGCACCAAGGTCGAGGTCCTGGTCACCGGCATCAAGGTCATCGACCTGCTCGCGCCCTATCGCCGCGGCGGCAAGATCGGCCTGTTCGGCGGCGCCGGCGTCGGCAAGACCGTGCTCCTGATGGAGCTCATCAATAACGTCGGCAAGAAGTTCGGCGGCTACTCGGTGTTCGCCGGCGTCGGCGAGCGCACCCGCGAGGGCAACGACCTGTACTTCGAGATGCTCGAGTCCAAGGTCATCGAGGCCGACTGGGACGAGCACACGCGCCTGGTCCGGTCCGTCGACACCGAGAAGAGCAAGGTCGCGCTCGTGTACGGGCAGATGAACGAGCCGCCGGGCGCCCGCGCCCGCGTCGCGCTGTCCGGCCTGACCCAGGCGGAGTACTTCCGCGACGAGATGGGCCAGGACGTGATGCTCTTCGTCGACAACATCTTCCGCTTCACCCAGGCCGGCTCCGAGGTCTCGGCGCTGCTGGGCCGCATCCCGAGCGCCGTCGGTTACCAGCCGACCCTGGCCACCGAGATGGGCGGCCTTCAGGAGCGCATCACGACCACCAACAAGGGCTCGATCACCTCGGTGCAGGCGATCTACGTGCCCGCCGACGACCTCACCGACCCCGCGCCGGCGACGGCCTTTGCCCACCTCGACGCCACCACGGTG
Organism: Nannocystis sp.; assembly: GCF_013812955.1. Lineage (GTDB taxonomy): Bacteria > Myxococcota_A > Polyangia > Nannocystales > Nannocystaceae > Nannocystis. Next base: position 11,284 of record NZ_JACCSO010000672.1, read on the forward strand.
CTCAGCCGCGCGCTGACCGAGATCGGCATCTACCCGGCCGTCGACCCGCTCGACTCGACCAGCACGATCCTCAGCGCCGAGGTCGTCGGTCAGGAGCACTACGACGTCTCCCGCCGGGTCCAGCAGACCCTCCAGAAGTACAAGGAGCTGCAGGACATCATCAAGATCCTCGGCATGGACGAGCTCAGCGAGGAGGACAAGCTGATCGTCGGCCGCGCCCGCCGCGTGCAGCGCTTCCTCAGCCAGCCCTTCGACGTCGCCAAGGTGTTCACGGGCGCCGACGGCAAGCAGGTCGACCTCCAGGACACGATCCAGAGCTTCAAGGAGATCGTCGACGGCAAGCACGACAACCTCCCCGAGGAGGCGTTCTACATGGTCGGCGGCATCAGCGAAGTCGTCGAGAAGGCCCGGAAGCTGGCCCTCGCAGAGGAAGAGAAGGCCAGGAAGGCCGAGGCCGAGAAGGCCAAGCGCGCCTGAGCTGAACCGAGCTGAATCGAGAAGGAGCCCGATATGGCCGTCACCACCATCAATCTCGACATCTTGACCCCGCTGGGCCCGAAGCGCCGCGGCGTCGCGGTCGCGGGCGTGGAGATCCCCGGCCTCAACGGCGAGCTCGGCGTGCTCCCGGAGCACGTGCCCTTCGTGACCCCGGTGATCCCGGGCGTCGTGCGCTTCCGCGAGGGCGACCAGTCGGTGCGCATCGCCGTCGGCGCGGGCTTCCTCGAGATCGGCGGCGATGGTCGCGTGGCGATCCTCGTCGAGCGCGCGCTCGACT
>NZ_JACCSO010000017.1 GCF_013812955.1 Nannocystis sp.
CTACCGGGCCACGCTCGCCGCCACCGGTTTCTTGGCCGCGGATCGACCGATCCGTCCGCGACCGAAACGGTTGTTTTCCGACGCCAGTGCGATCGCCACGGGCACGAGCGGGCCGGTGGCCCACGTCGGTACATGCATGGCCCCCATCATCCTGAGGATGGCGTTGCGCGGCCCGGCGCGGTCTCATGGAAAACGGAGCTCGAGGCCGATCTGCCCGCTCGCGGCGAGGCTGGCCGCCTGGTGCACGACGCCCAGCCCGTCGACGATGAAGCTCGGCCGGAGCACCGGCACCAGCGCGAGCACGTCCATTGCCGCGGCGATCCGCGGGTGGAACACGTAGCGGAGCCCGGCCCCGAGCACAAGGCCGGTCCATGGCAGGCGTACGGGGCGGCCGTCATCAAGGCCGGAACCGACCGCACGCATCGCCCCGGCGAACCAGCCGCCGCACAGCGGCACCTCGAGGCGGCGACGCACAAGCAGACCGCAGCCGGCGATTGCGGCCCAGCCCTGCCGCGCGGCGAGTCGGGCCCCGGGGGCGAGCGCGGACGAGCTCACCGGGGCTGCATAGGCAGCGGTGACGAGCAATCGCGCGCGGGCCCATGCGAGCCCGCCCGAGCCGGCTGCACCGAGCGCGAGCCCGGGCACGCCACCTCCCTGCAGGGTAAAGCCCGCGCCGACGAAGCCCTGCAATCGGCGGCGATGGTCCGGCGCCGGGCGAGGGCTGGGCGGTGGCGATGGCGATGGCGATGGCGATGGCGGTGGTGTCTGCCGCGGGGCGGGCGCCGGGGCTTCAGGGGACCGCTCGACGGGCACGGCGTCGGGGATCCCGACCGGGCTGCGATCGGTCGGCTGGACCCCGTCGGGCGCGGCCTCGAGGCTCGGGAATCGGGCGGTCGGATCGATCGTCACGGCGAGCAGGAGCGCGACGACGTCGGCCAGGGCCTCGCAAGTTCCGGCCCGCAGCGGGCGCCGACGTCGACCTTCGAACGTGGCGAGCTCGAGCGAGGCCGACCAGCCCCCGGACTGCCGTCGAATGGTGACGCTCGCCTCGACCGGTGGATGGCGTGGGTCCTCGAGCTCGCGGCCGAGCAGCGCCTCGGTCCGCGCCCGGACGTACTCGACCGACGGGCAGCCCACGGGAGCGGTCCAGCGCACTTGTACTTGCGGCTCCGGCGACGGCTCCGGCGCGCCCTGCGTCGACGACGCCAGGGCGAAGATGAGGGGCAGGAGCATGCTCGAAAGGGCGGCGAATCTAACACAGCCCGACAGGCACCCGTGGGCCGCGGAACGTGCCTTGTGCCCGCATGCTGAGGCGTGCGCGCGCTCATTTCGCGCCGCTCTTCACCCAGTTGACGAACAGACACTTCTGCGCGGTGGTGAGCGGCATCCCGATGGGCATGCCGGCGCCGCCACCACCGGGCGCGAGGGCCTGCTGGTCGGTGAGCTTGTAGATCAGGTAGCTCTGGGCGACGACGTCGGGCGTGACGAGGTTCATCATCGCCTGCGTCGACGGCTTGCCGACGAGGTTGGCCTTCATCGTCGCCGCGTCCTTCAGGTTGAGGCCGCCCTGCGCGGCGTTGTTCAGGTGGCAGTTCACCCCGCACTTGGCCGACACGACCGAATTCCACAGGGTCGGCGCGTCGACGACCATGTCCTGGCAGGCAGATCGCCAATGGCAGCGAGACCGACGTCGACTGTGCACGAGACGAGGGAGAGGCCGAGGAGCCGAGATGCAGTGGGACGTGTCATGATCCAGGGAGACCGAACGGGCCCGGGGTCACCCCTTGAGCGCGTCCGCGAGCCAGACCCACTTCCACTGCACGCTCGTCGCGCAGCCTGGATCCGCGAGCACGTAGGACCGCAGATTGGAGAACGTCCCCGGGACGGACACTTCGTTGTTGTTCGGGGCGAGCAGCTTGAACGCCCCCGCGATCGTCTCGCCGGGGCCGACGGTCACCGGCAGGGCGCTCTTCCCCCAGTAGACGTCGAGCGCATAGACCCCGGGCTCGGCCCCGCACGGGGCTCCGTCGCCGCAGGTCTTCACCTGCTCGCCTGCCTTCGTGTAGAGCCCTGTGATCGTCCGCCACGCCTGCGGGACGGCGTTCGCGTCGATGCCCGCCGCGAACAGGCTCGGCTTGCCGGCGGCCTCGGCGACGCGGAAGACCCGGCTCTTGCAGGTCTGCGGATCGAGCGGCTCTCGCCCGAGGACGCCGAAGTAGTAGCAGCCATTGTCCTGCAGCGCGGGCAGGACCGATGCATCGGCTGTCATGATCGTCAGGGCGAACACGTCGCTGTTGCACGGCAGGTCGTTGAGGCAGGTATTGGCGTTGCATCGCTCGAGCGTCCATGCCGCGGGACCCACGACATGGACGCGAGCGGTGAACTGGACGCCCGCTTCGCCGCCGCAGACGAGGGGCGTACCCGCCGAGGTGTGGACCAACACCTCGAGGTCGGGATAGGTCGCCGAGACGTCATCGCAGAGCCCGCCGCCGGTGCTCTCACCGGTCGAGGCGTCCCCGCCCGTGGACGAACTCGCGTCCCCCGAGGTGCTCGTCGTGGTGGAGAGACCCGTCGAATCGGCCCCGGTCGAGTCGGCCTCATCCGTCGTTGTCCCTGTCATCGCGGGCCCTGTCGATGTCTCGAGCGGTTCGCTGGCGCTGGAGGTACCGCTCGCGGTGGTCTGCTCCGAGCTGGTGACGGGTGCATCCGCCCCTGTCTCCGCTTCGCTCGTGCTCGCCGGACCTGCGCCCGATGATGTACCCGCTCCGTCGACGGCGAACAGCGGATTGCGCTGTGTGCACCCGAGGCAGAGCCAGGCCGCGCTCGACACGAGGAAGGCGTACGTCTGGCGCATAAGGACCTTGCAAAGCGGCCGGATATGGGACACGACGCGGCCGCGTCACCTGGATCTTGGCCATCGACCTGGCTTTCCGTCCGGACGTTAATCTTTTCCCGCTGCGCGTACTCACTCTTGTGAACACACCGGGGCGCAGTTCTTCATGGTGCAGACGGAGAACTGCATGGCTACCGCCCCGGCGCCGCATTTCGTCACGCACTCGGTCGCCGTGGCCCCGGCCGTCAAGCAATCGAACATGCAGGCGCACGCGAGCCCTCCCTCGCAGGCGGACAGCGCATCGCAGCAGAAATCGGCCAGGCACGACGCGCAGGGGCCCGCCTCGCCATCGGGACAGACCTCACCGCTGGTCTCGGTCGGCTCGCTCGCGCTTGTCGGCTCGCTCGTGCCCGTGGCTTGCGTCGCTTCGCTCTCGCCGGTCATCGCCCGGGTGGTGTAGGTCCCGAGCGTCCCGGAGACGAAGCAGCCGGAACTCAGCAGCGCAAGAAGACCCGCTACAGCCGCGCGGACGCGCTCACTCATTGTCCGTCTCTTTGCACATATCGGCGACGCGAGCCAGCGCGAGCGAGCGCGGGAACCTCCGCCGAAGCGCCTGGGTTGCCTTCTGCGCGCGCGTCCGCTGGCCCGCGCTGCAGGCCGCCGCCGCCTCGAGCACGAGCCGCTCCTCGAGCAGGCCGCCCTGGGGGTGCGACGTCTTGTGCTCATCGACGAGCTCGAGCACCCGGGACCAGTCCCCGCGGGCCTGGGCCTCGCGGGCGCGCGAGAGCAGCGCGCCCTCCCGGAGGAGCTCGTCGGCGTCGACCTCCGGTGTGCCGCGTGGGGGCCGTGCGCTCGTCGGCGTCGCCACGCGGACCGCTGGCATCGGCGCCTCGGACAGCGGGGCGGTGCCGGAGGCTCCAGCGTGCTCGCGCACTTCGGGCGGGAGCGTCATCGGGGGGGCCACGAGGCTGAGCGCGGGCTCGGTCGGGAAGATGACATCCCTCGGCTGGGCCGGTGCAGCGCCTTGCCTGGCGGCCAACGAGGCGTCGACGGCCCGCTGAACGCTCAGATCGATATAGACGTGGAGCGCCCCCCAGACGAGCAAGAGCGCGGCGGCGAGGGATCCGACGAGCAGGACCCGATTCACGCGCTTCGGCGGGGCCGGGCTCGCCTGGGCCTCCGCGGCGATGCGCTCCATCAGGCGCGCCCGCTCGCGCTCGATATGCGCGGGGGTGGGCTCGATCGCCTCCCTGTACTGCCGGGCGAGGCTCTTTGTTGGATCCTTAAGCACTTGCATCACTGCCCCCTTGCCATCGTGCGCTCACCCGCCATGGCGCGCTCGAGGGTGAGTCGTGCCTTTCGCAGGTGTGAATACACCGTATTGAGTTTGATATCCAGGGCGGCCGCGACCTCGGGCGCCGTCATCTCCTCGATCTCGCACAGCACAAAGACCGCGCGGCGGATCTCGTTCAATGTATCGAGGTGGCGATTGAGCCGCGTGACCACCTGCTGTTGGGCCAGTTGGTGCTCCGGGGTGGCCACGCTGCGCGTGTCTTCCACCAGCGTTAAACGCGCCTGCAGCCTGCGGTCCTTGCGCCGGAAGTCGTGCGCGACCCGGCGCGCGATGCCGAAGATCCATGCGCGCGCCGACGCCCGGCCGTCATAGTCGCCGAGCCGTCGATGCACGACCAGGAAGACCTCCTGGGCGGCGTCGTCGACCGCCGTGGGGTCGACGCCGAGCGCCCTGAGGGTCCGATGGATGAACGCGTAGTGCTCGCGGAAGAGGACGTCGAAGGTTGGCATGACAGGCCCGGTGGGCACCTGGGGCGCGTTCACCAAGCGAAGGGGCTGTCGCACTTGCTGCACTCGCCTGCTACTTGGCCGCCGTCCAGGCGATCCGTCCGGGAGCGCTGCTTTTGCCTGCTGGCTCGGCGCCTGACAAGTCCTGGGGGCCTTCGTGCACGCCGGCGATCGCGCTGCGCACGCCTCGCCGGGACGCGGTCGGGATGGCGAGCCGAGCCGACTACGGGCACATCCCCAGGCACATGTCGAGGGCGCTCTGGCACGTCGTCTTGCAGGTCTTGTGGACGACAGTGCACTGGGCTTCGCACTGAAGCTTGAGCGGCGCCGAATTCTGCGGGCACTGTGACCTGCACGTCATCAGGTTCGTGTCGCAGGCGCCGACGCAGCTCGTCTCTGCCGCCTGGCACCCGTCAGCGCACATATCACCGCCGGATGCGGTATCTGCATCCATCGATGCGCTGGTGCTGCCACTCCCGGAGGGCGTTTCCTCGGTCGTCGCCTCCCCGGTGCTCGAGTCGGCGGCCGTCGGGGCACCAGAGGTCGCCGCGTCACCGGGCACGCAGGCGCCGTGCGGACCCACGATGAGGAGTAGAGCGGCAGTCAAGCGGCAGGTCGAGTCCATGGCCATGGGCATCCTGGTCAGTCCGCAGTTGGCCGCCGCTCGGCGGTTCCGTCCACCCGGCGGCGGGTGGACGGAAACCCGGAGCGGCGGCCAAGACTCTGTGCAAGCACGACCCGGAGGAGCATTCGCTTCTCGCGGGGCCAGAGACTCGGTCTGCGGGCGCGGACCGAGAGACGATGAGGAAGCCACCTTCTGAACGATGGCGCCCGATGCTTACATCTCGAAAACCAAGGAAATCATCATGATGAATTTGACGCATAATGGTTGGATGAGCGCGATGGTCACCGCATGCCTCTCGATGAGCGGCTGCGGCGGTGAGGATGCGGTGACGACGGAGGGCGATACGGAGGGCTCGACGGGCTCGACGACCTCGGACGCGACCACCGAGCCGACGCCGTCGACCACCGTCGACCCCGGGACGAGCACTGGCGAGCCCACGAGTTCGACGACAAGCGAGCCCACGACGAACGCGACCGTCACGACCGAGGGCACGACCACGACCGAGGGCACGACCGGGGTCGCCCCCGCCTGCGGCGACGGCGTGGTGGACGAAGGCGAGGAGTGCGATGACGCCAACGCCGACGACAGCGACGCTTGCCTCACCACCTGCGTGGCGGCGGAGTGCGGCGATGGCTTCGTCCTGGTGAACATCGAGGCGTGCGACGACGGCAACATGATCGACGGCGACGGCTGCCAGGCGGACTGCACGGAGACCCTGCTGCAGAAGACCGTCTTCGTCACCAGCCAGACCTATAACGGTAACCTCGGCGGCCTCGCCGGCGCGGACGCCAAGTGCCAGGCCCGGGCGATGGCGGCCAATCTGCCGGGGACCTACATGGCCTGGCTCAGCGACGCCACCGGCTCCCCGTCGACGCGCATGATGAAGTTCGACGGCCCCTACGCGCTCGTCAACGGCACCAAGATCGCCAACAGCTGGGCCGACCTGACCGACGGCATGCTGCTCGTGGCGATCACCCTGACCGAGACCGGCGGCGCGGTGCCCACCGGCACGAGCAACTGCATGGACAAGAAGACCGCGTGGTCGAACACCACCCCGCTGGGCACCCAACTCAACGGATTGTGGTCGTGCACTAACTGGACCTCGGCCGCACCGATGGGCATGTCGGCCTGGGGTCGCACCGGAGTAGCGAACATCCAGTGGACGCAGTACTGCAATCAGGGTAACTGCGCCTCGCAGTCGCCGCTCTACTGCGTGCAACAGTGAGATAATGGCTAATTGATCTTGAGGTCACGGTGGCTCGGAGACGGGCTCTACCGCGCCTCTATCCGCGCTCCAGCGCATTGAGCGCGCGGGAGCCCGCGCCACGCCGGTCGATGGACCGGCTGGCTGCTGCCTTTCGGTCCCGACTGACGCGCCAGCGACATTGAAAGATATAGACTCATGACGACTCGACCGATCACACTGCTCGTTCTGTTCGCCGCATGCAGTCCGCCCGGAGATCCCGGGGGCAGCGCCCCGGACAGCGACTCGAGCGCTGGCGCCGGCACCACCGCGGCCGACACGAAGACCGACACCGGGCCGACCGTGACCACCGAGACCGGCGCCGACAGCATGGACGCCGGCACGAGCGACGCCCCGACCACGGGGACTGATCCGACCACGGGGACTGATCCGACCACGGGTACCGACCCGACCTCCGACACCGGGGACGAGCCCGCGCCTGACCTCGAGGGCGCGCTCGGCTGCGCGGGCGTGTTCAACCCCGACCAGATCCTCGACCTCCACCTGACCATGGCGCCGGTCGACTGGCAGACGGTGCTCGGCGACGTGACGTTCGCGATCTACGTCCCGGCACAGTTCCACTGCGGCGACGAGGCGCCGATCAACGTCGCTGTGCGCCGCAAGCGCTCGGGCGGCCTCAACAAGGTCGGGCTCAAGGTCGACTTCAACGAGTTCGTCAAGGGCCAGCGCTGGCACGACCTGCGCAAGCTCAGCCTCGAGAACGGCGTCAGCTCGGGCAGCAACGCCGACGACGCCGCGGTGCGCGACCTGGTCGGCGAGTACCTCGGCTGGCGGATCATGAAGCTCGGCATGGTGATCGGCAGCCGGGCCGCGCTCGCCGAGCTGCGCGTCAACGACGAGCTGATCGGCGCCTACGTCAACGTCGAGCAGGTCGACACGCGCTTCCTCAAGGACCGCTTCGGCGACAACGACGGCTGGCTGGTCAAGAAGAGCGGCGGCGAAGGCGACGGCCCGCAGACGCACGAGACCGACGGCCTGGAGGATCCGTACGCGGCGTATTTTTGCTTCTGGGAGGCCGGAGGTATGGCGTGCCCGCCCCCGTCCGACGACGTGTTGCTCGCCGAGCTGCCGCAGCGCGTCGACATCCCCCAGATGCTGCGCACGGGCGCCGTCAACGCCTACATCGGCAACACCGACGGCCCGCTGTTCAAGAACAACAACTGGTACTATTATGATTGGGCCGGTGGCGGTCGGGCGTATATGCCGACCGACCTCGACACGACGATGAGCGTCTTCACGAATGTGCTGTCGTCGGAGGACATCCCCGGTGGCGGCGCCTTCGAAGAGGTCATGTTCATCCACTGGAAGCCGGACTACCAGGCGTACCTCAGCGAACTCGTCCAGTCGCACGCCCCCCCGAGCGTCGTGCTAGAGGAGCTCGACCGCGTGCTCGCCGTCGCCGGGCCGTCGCTCGATGCCGATCCGTGGGTCAGCGGCACCGCGGCGGAGGCCGTGAGTGACCTCGGCGACTGGTGGACCGCGCGTGACAAGGACGTCCGCTCGCAGCTCGGGCTGTGACCGGCGCGCTGCTGTCCGCCCGTGTCTCTCCTCCCGGTCTTCCCCGAGTAATGAGCGGGCGCTGCGCCCCTCGCAGGCCCCGTGGTGAGAGGAATGCAGGGCAGCGCCGCACGGATATCGACACTGGCGGCCAAGATAGGAGCGGCAGACAGGACGTGGTCCGGTCTGCCGCTTCGACGGTTTAATGATCCCTCGCGAGCTCGATCATCCCATGCATGCGCCCGATCCCCATGAGAGTCCATCGCCGCCACCCACACCGGATCGCTGGCACGGCATCGATCGCGCCCGGGGCGCGCTGCTGGTGCTCATGCTGCTCGTCCACCTCATCTCGCGCTATGCCACGACGGAGCAGGCGGGGCTCTTCGACGGACACTTCGGGGTCTTCCTCGTCAGCGCCGGCTTCGTCGCGCTGTCCGGCTACGTCGCTGCTGGACGCAGCCGTGGGCTGTCCTCCGGCATCGAGGCGGCGTTTCACCTCGTGCTGGTCATGTACACCTACGGCGTCGCGGTCTCGCTGCTCAGGCACGTGCTGCGGCTCGCGGGCGGCGGACCGGCGGCGTGCTCGGCCCAGTTCGGGTGGGCCCCGCCGACGCGCTTCGAGGACCTCGGGATCCTGCTCCCGATCGCGATCGTCGCCCTGCTCGCCCCCCTGGCCCGCGCCAGGGCCCGATGGACCGCCCCCGCGCTCGCCCTCGGCGCGCTCCTGTGGATGCTGCTGCCCGAGCTCGCGGCGCTGGTCTCGCTCGACATGAAGAGCGGCGTCGCCGGGATCCTGGTCGGTCGCACGCTCACCCCGTTCTATACGGTGAGCACCTTCGTGGCGGTGGGCCTCCTGTGGGCGCTGCTCGGCCGCTGGCGCTGGCACGCGCACCTCGCCGATGACGCCACCCCGCTGCGCCGCGTGGCCGCGGCCGTCGCGGCCTTTGTCCTGGCCGCCCCTGCCGTGAGCGCGGCC
>NZ_JACCSO010000029.1 GCF_013812955.1 Nannocystis sp.
GTGCACGAAGTCGAGGGTCGCGTAGTTGCTGAGGTTGACGCGGCTGACCGTCGGCCCGACCAGCTCGCGCGTCGCCATGTACGCCGGCGCCGGACCGAACGGCTGCTGCAGCCCGCAGGCGAAGTCCAGCACCTTGCTCGGCAAGGGCGGCGGCGCGGGCGGAGCGGTCAGCGGGATGCGGTAGTAGTCGGCCTCCGCGTGGCCCTCGTATTGATGGGTCAGGCGCGCGACCGGGAACGCCCCGAAGGACTTGTTGAGCGCCGCCATCGCATCGGTCGCGCCGACGCGGTTGCGACCCGAGATGTACGCGAAGCCCTTCTCCTGGGCCCACAGCGCCTGGGCGCGCTTGAGCGTGCGACCGACCCCGCGGGCGCGCGCCGCCGCGGCGACGGTGATGTCGGCGGAGTAGAAGCTGTCGCCGCGGCCGAGACGGTCGTCGATGTCGGGCCCGGAGACGCCGCGGAAGTGCTCGATCGGCGCGCCGAAGCACATGCCGAGGATCTCACCGGTGTCGGCATCACAGGCGACGAGGCCGAGGCCGGCCGCCGCGGCGCTGCGCAGGTAGGGCTCGGAGTCGCGGCGCGCCGGCTCGTAGGCGTCGTGCTCGATCGCCATGATCGCCGGCCAGTCGCGCTCGTCGACCGCACGCACGACCACGCTCTCGTCGAACTCGGGCAGCTGGCCCTCGGGCACCCACTCGAGCGCGTCCTTGTCATGGAGGCGCCGCAGGTCCTCGGCGATGCGGGCGAAGAGGTCGTCGAGGTGGCGCTCCTCCCAGCTCGCGCTGAACCGGAAGCGGATGGTCCGCACGCCCGCGGGATAGGTCATGAAGCCGCGCTGATAGCGTTGATTGATGAAAGCGTTCTGCGCCGCGGCGTCGGGCAGGTCGAAGGCGCAGGTCGTACCGGCCACCCGCGGGTCGCTCAGCAAGTCCGGGAACTCGGCGCACAGCGCCTCCATCCTGGGCCGCAGCAGCGCCTCGAGATAACCCTGCTCGCGCGCCGTCTCGAGCTGGATCAGCCCGCGCAACGCCGAGGCGACGCAGACCTGATTCGACTCCGGATCGGGCCAGCGCGACAGCACCACCCCGACGCCGGCCTTCTTGGCGCAGGTCACCAGGTCGGGGGCGCTGCTCTCGTCGCCGCCGAGGCCGAGGCGCTGCCACCAGAAGAACGGGCCGCCGGTGGCGAAGCCCGTCTGCACCTCGTCGACGATCAGCGGCAGCTTGTGGGCGCGGGCCAGCCGGCACACCCCGAGCAGGAACTCGCGCGCGAGGTGCACGTCGCCGCCCTCGGCCATCATCGGCTCGACCAGCACCGCGTAGAGCTCGTCGCCGTGGCTGGCCAGCGCCCGCTCGAGCGCCGGCAAGGTCGCCTCGCAGAACACCGCCTCGTGGCCCGCGAACTCGAAGGGCGCCCGCTTTTCGGGGTTCCACGTCGCCGCCAGGGTCGCCAGGGTGCGGCCATGGAAGCTGTCCTTGAACGCGAGCACGCGCCGCCGCGGCTGCCCGTCGGCGCGCGGCGGCCCATGCAAGCGGGCCAGCCGCAGCGCCTTCTCGTTGGCCTCCGCGCCGCCGGCCCCGACGAAGCTGACGTGCGTGAGCGCGGGTGGGGCCAGCCGCAGCAGCGCCTCGGTGTACGCGGCGAGCTCGGGCACGTGATGCACCGCCGTATCGGGGTTGGCCCACAAGCAGCGCTCGAAGCGACCGGCATGCAGCGCGCGGACCATCGCCGGGTGGCCGAAGCCGTGGGTCAAGGTCGCGATCTGCGAGCAGGCGTCGAGGATCGCCAGCGGGGCGTCGTCGACCGAGACCATGAAGGGCCCGTGGCTGCGCCGCGTGTCGACCACCATCGGCTTCTTCTCGCGCGGGCAGAAGTCGGCGCCGTACAAGCGCTCCAGCAATGCGCTCGAGCCGGGCAGCGCGCCGCCCGGGGGGATGCGGACCCGCCGCGTCTCGCGTTCGACGAGCGCGCCGGGCACTGGCGCCTCGGCCCGCTGACGGGCCTCCAGGGCCGCCAATTCAGCGTCCAGGCCGGCAACGGAGCCGGAATCACGGGGATACTCGGGGACAGCGCTCACAGCCGGCGAGCCTAGCAATCCCCCCCTGCCCTCGCTGTGCCGGCAATGCGATCCGCACCCCCCCCTGGCTCACGCGCCGGCCCGGACCGCGCCATCGACCCCGAGCAAGCCGGATGGACCGAGGCGATGACGCGCGCTACTCTCGCCCTCGATGTCGCGGATCGACCTGCACGCCGCCTATTATGGCGGCCGCGGCTTCACGCTGTACCACGCGTGGGGGCCTCATGGCGCGCGCCCGCTGACGCCGCACTTCCACGACGAGTACCTGATCTGCGCGCAGCTCCAGGGCCACGAGGAGTGTCAGGTCGCCGGCAAGCTGCACACCTTCAGCGCCGGTGACCTGGTCCTGATCAATCCGCAGCAGGTGCACACCGGCAACGCCCGCGGCAGCAGCGACCTCGACTACATCACGCTCTACGTCGATCGTGCGGTCGTGAACGGCCTCGCCGACGGCATCGACGCCCCGCAGCGCAGCCCGGAGTTCACCCTCGTGCGCGCCGCCGGTCGCCGCGAACTCGCCGCCCAGCTGCGTCAGCTGCTCGAGCTGGTCGGGCGCGCGCGCTCGCAAGGCACAGGTCCGCAAGGATTGGCCCTGCCCGACCCGGTCCAGGAGCTCGACATCGAGGTCGCCCTGCAGGGGGTGGTCGCGCGCGCCTTCGCCGAGTTCTCCAACCTGCGCGAGCCGCTGCTGCGCTCGACCAACCGCGTCGCCCACCGCAAGATCGCCCGCGTGCTCGAGCATATCCGCGCGCAGGGCGAGGCCGCCAACCCGACCGCGCTCAGCCTCGACGAGCTGGCGGCGATCGCCGACCTGTCGAAGTTCCACTTCCTGCGCCAGTTCGCCCAGGCCGTCGGCATGACCCCCGGCGCCTACTTGCGGACCCTGCGACTGTGTCAGGCCGCTCGCCGGCTGCGCCAGACCCGGGCGAGCATCCTGGAGATCGCGCTCGGCGTCGGCTTCGCGGACCACCCGAGCTTCAGCCGCGCCTTCGCCCGCCACATGGGCATGACCCCGTCGCAGTACCAGGCGCTCGGCCCTCTGTAGCGCGCCGGCTTTTTCTAGAAGTTAAATTAAAGCCGGCGCGCGGCG
>NZ_JACCSO010000682.1 GCF_013812955.1 Nannocystis sp.
GACTTCGCCCTGCGCGTGATCTGCTTCGACCAGAGCACCGCGGAGATCTACGACGGTCCGGTCTCCGGCTTCGGCACCGCCCACCTCCAGCGCATCAGCGCCCGTCGGGCCCTCGGCGCCTCCGACCTGCGCAAGGCCCTCGGCGCCGCCAGCCTCGGCGCCGTGCACCCGCGCCTGCTGATCCTCTCCGACGGGGTCGGCACCGCCGGTGAGCACGAGCTCGCCGACCTCCAGGACACCGTCAAGCTCCTCGCCGGCGCCGGCATCCAGCGCATCGACGCCATCATCGACGGCGGCATCCAGGACGCCAGCACCCTCAAGGCGATCACCACCACCCCCGGCGTCACCCACAAGGGCGTCGTCGCCGACGGCCGCCTCACCCCCGCCTCCCTCGCCCACAAGCTCGCCAGCGCGACCCTGCCCGATATGGCGGTCAGCGTGCCCGGCGCGAAGTGGGTGTGGCCCGAGACCCTCGAGGGCGCCCAGCCGGGCGACGAGCTGCTGGTCTACGCCGACCTGCCCGCCGATGTCGCGATGAAGGTCGTGCTGACCGGCGACACCACGATCTCCACCGACATCGAGCTGACCGCGACCGAGCGCCCGCTGCTCGAGCGTTCCTGGGTCGGCGCCCAGATCGAGCGCCTCGCCGACCAGCACTCGAAGTGGAAGCCCGCGCCCTTCGTGGGCAAGCCGGTCGGCAACGAGGACGCCCCCCGCGACGCGCTGAAGGCCGAGATCATCGCGCTGTCGACCAAGTTTCGCGTGCTCAGCGACTTCACCGCGCTGCTCGTGCTCGAGACCGACTGGGACTATCAACGCTTCAACATCGACCGCACCGCGCTCAGCGACATCATGACCGTCGGCCCGACCGGCGTGGCCATGCTGAACCGCAGCACCGCGGCCCCGAGCCCGCTGCCGCAGCCCACCCCGAACTCGCCGCAGCCTCGCCCTGACCAGGACCCACAGACCGCAGCGCCGGCGGGATCCCACCCGAGCCCCGGCGGCTGGGACCCGGAGATGGCCGCCCGCGACGCCGGCATCCTCGGCCTCATGACGGCGCAGAGCGGCCACTTCCTCGCCTCGCCCTACGGCGGCGCCTTCGCGGTCGGTGGCGACGACTCCGACGTATGGGGCGGCCTGACCGGCACCGAGATCGGCGAGGCCTACGGCGTCGGCGGCCTCGGACTGGTCGGCACCGGCCGCGGCGGCGGCGGCACTGGCGAGGGCACGATCGGCCTCGGCAACACCGGCCTGATCGGCAGGGGCGGTGGTGGTGGCAGCGGCGCGGGTTATGGCCGGGGCAGCGGCGGCGGCTTCGGCGGCCGCGGTCGCAGCATCCCCACCGTGCGGCAGGCCAAGGCCGAGGTCAGCGGCGCGCTCGACAAGGACATCATCCGTCGCATCGTGCGCGCCCACATCAACGAGGTCCGCTACTGTTACAATCAGAGCCTCGCCCGCGACCCCTCCTCGCAGGGCCGCGTGAAGATCCAGTTCACCATCGGCGGCACCGGCAAGGTCCCCTCCGCCGTGGTCCAGGAGACCACCCTCCGCGATATGCGGGTCGGCAACTGCATCGCCCAGGCCGTCAAGCGCTGGACCTTCCCGAAGCCCACCGGCGGCGGCTCGGTCATCGTCAGCTACCCCTTCGTGCTCGAGAACGGCGGCTACTCCGGACCGCCGCCGAAGCCCCTGACCCCGGAGGAGCAGGCCAAGCAGGAGGCCGAGCTCGCCGCCCAGGCCATCATCGACGCCGAGCGCGATCGTGTGCTCGCGGCCGAACGCGCGATCGCCCGCGCCCAGGAGGAAGCCGACGAGAAGGTCCGCATGGTCGAGCGCGAGGCCGAGGCCCTCGAGCTCAAGCGCACCCACGGCAGCCCGTATCTGGGCAAGTTCTACGACGTGATGAAGCACCTCCAGGCCAAGCAGCTCGACGCCGCGCTCGCGCTCGCGCTGCGCTGGCACGAGGAGAGCCCCGGCGACGTGCTCGCGCTGCTCGCCCTCGGCGAGGCGCTCGAGGCCGCGGGCGACCCCGAGACCGCCGCCCGCGCGTACGGCTCGATCATCGACCTGTTCCCCTCACGCGCCGACCTGCGCCGCTACGTCGGCGGCCGCCTCGAGCGCCTCGGCGAGACCGGCCTCGAGCTGGCGATCGACACCTTCGCGCAGGCCGTCGAGCAGCGCCCCGACCACCCGGCCAGCCATCGCCTGTATGCCTTCGCGCTGGCGAAGGCCGGTCGCCACGAGCAGGCCTTCAAGGCGATCGTCGCCGGTGTTCAGCATCACTATCCGAGCGGCCGCTTCCTCGGCGTCGAGCGCATCCTTCAGGAGGACGCCGCCCTGCTGATGTCCGCGTGGCTCGCCGCCGAGCCCCTGCGCGACCGCGAGATCCGGGACGAGGCCGCCAAGGCCGGCAACACCGACATCCGCCCCGCGACCGGCCCCTCCCTGCGCTTCGTGCTCACCTGGGAGACCGACGCCAACGACGTCGACTTCCATGTCATCGACCGCACCAGGGACCACGCCTCGTACAGCCACAAGACCCTCGCCTCCGGCGGCGAACTGTTCGCCGACGTGACCACCGGCTACGGCCCCGAGTGCTTCGCCATCCCCGGCAAGGCGGCCGCCTTCCCCTACCAGTTCCAGGCCCACTACTACAGCCGCGGCCCCATGGGCTACGGCATGGGCAAGCTGCAGATCGTCCAGCACGACGGCCACGGCGGCCTGCTCTTCGAGGACCGCCCCTACATCATCATGAAGGACCACGCCGACCTCGACCTCGGCACCCTCACCGGCCCGCTCACCGCCGCCAAGCCCTGAGCCCGATCGCTCACCAGAGCGCACCCGCAGCGCCCGCGCCGGCTCCTCCGGCGCGGCGCTCGTCTCGTCCCATGACACGGAGAATGCGACCGATCCGACGCCCCGAAGCCCTGGCAGCCGCGCGCGCAACGGCGTAGGCTCCCGCCGTGAACCGCAGCCGTCGCCTCACAGCGCTTCGGGCCCGCGCCGAGCGCGGCTCCACCGAGGGCGAGCGGACCGCAGCCCGCCGGGCCCTCGAATTCGAGGAGCTCCGCGCCCAGGACCCCGAGCACGACCCCACGCTCGCTCGCGCCGACCTCGAGGTCGGCGCGGTCGAGCCGGGCTTATGGCCGGCCCGC
>NZ_JACCSO010000063.1 GCF_013812955.1 Nannocystis sp.
CCTCGGCCCCGAGCGCGCGCAGCAGCCGCAGGTTCGAGCGGCCGACCCGCCCATGCCGCAGGTCCCCGCAGATCGCCACCCGGAGCCCGCGCAGGGCCCCTGGCACGGCGTCGCGCCCGAAGGCCTCGAGGATGGTCAGGGCGTCGAGCAGCGCCTGGGTCGGGTGCTCGTTGACGCCGTCGCCGGCGTTGATGATGCGGGCCCGCAGCTGCGTGCTCAGCCACCGCGCATGACCGTCGCGGCGGTCGCGGACGATCGCGGCGTCGAAGCCCATCGCGTCGAGATTGCGCAGCGCGTCGAGCTCCGTCTCGCCCTTGGCGGCCGAGCTGGCGGCGTCGGCCGAGAAGTCGATCAGCTGGGCGCCGAGGCGGGCCGCGGCGACCTCGAAGCTGACCCGCGTGCGCGTGCTCGGCTCGGCGAAGATGCGCAGGATCACGGCGCCACGCAGGGCCAGGACCCCGCGCGGACCCTCCCCGGCGGCGAGCGGCAGCAGGCCGCGGGCGGCAGCGAGCAACGCGCAAGTCTCGGCGAGATCGAGGTCTCCGACCTCACAGAGATCGCGGCCTGGTCGTCGCTCCGGCCCTTGTCGTTGACTCTCCATGCCCCCCGATGCCGCAGCCGGACTACTCCGCGCTCGCCGCAGCGTCAAGCGAGGCGGCCTGCAGATCGCTCACAGCCGGCCACGGTGCTGCTACCCTGGCGCCAGGAGCCGCGCCCATGGCCACGCCCGAACCGACCCCGATCCCGACCGCGGCCGTGCTGCTCATCGGCAACGAGCTGCTCAGCGGCAAGATCCGCGACCAGAACGGCCACGCCCTGGCGAAGATGATGCGGCGCCGCGGGATCCGCCTGCTCGAGGTCTGCACCGTCGAGGACGACCTCGAGTCGATCGGCGCGGCGCTGCTGCGGCTGCTGGCCCGCTGCCCGCTGGTCTTCACCTCCGGCGGCGTCGGCCCGACCCACGACGACGTGACCCTCGAGGCGGTGGCCGGGGCGCTCGGGCGTCCGCTGCTGCGTGACCCGGCGATGGAGCAGATCCTGCGCAACCACTTCGGGGAGCGCATCACCCCCGCCGCGTTGAAGATGGCCGACTTGCCCGAGGGCACCGAGCTGACCGCCCGCCACGGCTGGCCGGTGCTGCGCCTCAAGCTCGCCCGGGAGCGCCGCATCTACATCCTCCCCGGCATCCCGGAGCTGTGCCTGGCCAAGATCGAGGCCCTCGAGGCGATCCCCGGCGAATTGCCGGACGCGGGCGGGTGGACGCTGGAAGTGCTGCACACCGCCATGGACGAGGCCGACCTCGCCGCCCCGCTGAATCAGGTCGTCGCCGACTACCCCGCCGTCGAGATCGGGTCCTACCCGCGCTGGCAAAGCGACGAGCACGGCCACCTGCGCTGCGTCGTCCGCCTCACCTTCGAGGCCATCGGCGCGCTGCGGCATCACGCCCGGGACGCCCGGGACGCCCTCGCCACCGCCCTCGGACCGGCGGCCGTGCTGCCCGACGGTGCCGAGCCCTCGTGACCCGGACAGCCGTGACCCGGACAGCCGTGACCTGGGCCGCGGACCTCAGCCCTTGCGCGGGGACACACGCCTGCAGATGGGCATTCGGTCCTGGTGCACGCCCGCGGCCGGACGTGCTAGCTTCCCGCCCATGCGCCGCACCCTCCCTGCGCTCGTTTTCACCAGTGCCCTGTTGACCGCCGCCGGGTGTCAGCAGGAGAAGAAGGACCTGATGGCGCTACCTGCGGCGTACGATCCGGCCAAGGCCGATCTGACGCTCAACAGGAAGAACCTCGAGGCCTTCAATCTGCTGAACAACGAGGACCGCCGATCCTTCGTGAAGGACCTCAAGGGGAAGCCCGGCAGCTACACCGGCCAGGCGATCTTCCAGTCCGGCAACGGCCTCGCACCGACGGTGGAGGACTCGCAGTACGGCACCTACGAGCTGTTCGCCCACGTCCCGGACCCGGTCCTCTACGAGATCACGATCGACTACCAGGTCTTCACCACCCCCGAAATCGGCAAGCCGATCGCGCAGAACAAGCCGATCGCCTTCCGGGGCACCCTGGTCGACCTGCGATTCGACGACCAGACCAAGCCGCGTAAGCTGACCATCCGCGTCAAGGCCGACAGCGTCGAGACCATCACGGACAAGACCCCGGTCGGCGCGTCCGCTGCGCCCCCCGCCGTTGCCCCCGCCCCCGCCCCCGCCCCCGCAACCCCAGCTGCCCCGGCATCGTGATTACCCCCCCCGAGAGCGTCGCGTTGGTCCCCAGCGTCGGCTCACCGCTGACCTGGGGTTTGTTCCTGCTCGGCTTCTTCGCGCTGCTGGCGCTCGACCTCGGCGTCTTCAACCGCAAGCCGCACCGCGTCACGATGCGGGAGGCGCTGCGCTGGACGCTCGTGTGGGTGTCGCTGAGCCTCGGCTTCAACGCGTACGTCTATTACGCCTTCGGTGAGCAGAAGGCGCTCGAGTTCCTGAGCGCCTACCTGATCGAGGAGGCGCTCAGCGTCGACAACATCTTCGTGTTCGTCGTGCTGTTCCGCTACATGAAGATCCCCGCGGAGTACCTGCACCGGGTGCTGTTCGCGGGCATCCTCGGCGCGCTGATCCTGCGCGGCGTGTTCATCGGCGTCGGCTTGGTGCTGATCGAGAGCATCCGCTGGAGCCTCTACATCTTCGGCGCCTTCCTGCTGTTCACCGGCGTGCGCCTGCTGTTCACCGGCGAGGCCGGCGGCGAGGAGGGCGGCGAGGCCGGCGGCGGCGGCAATTGGGTCAAGCGTCAGGCCGAGAAGTACCTGCGCATCACCAAGGAGTTCGACGGCCCGCGCTTCTTCACGATGAAGGATGGCAAGCGCGTCGCCACGCCGCTGTTCGTCACCCTGCTGATGGTGGAGACCGCCGACGTGGTGTTCGCGGTCGACTCGATCCCGGCGATCTTCGGCATCACCACCGACCCCTTCATCGTGTTCACCAGCAACATGTGCGCCGTGATGGGCCTGCGCTCGATGTTCTTCCTGCTGGAGAACGTGATCGACCGCTTCCACCTGCTCAAGTACGGCCTCGGTCTCGTGCTCACCTTCGTCGGCACGAAGATGATCCTCGGCATGGGCCTCGGCTCCTGGCTGCCGGAGATCCACATCCCCGTCGAAATCTCGCTGCTGGTCGTCGCCGGATTGATCGGCGGATCGATCCTGCTGAGCTTGCTGTTCTCACCGCGCCCCAAGCGTCACTGAGCCGCGTCGTTCGGGGGATGACCCGGCGCTCTGCCCGGGTCTGGCGCGTCGTCACTGCCCGCGTAGCCACTCCCGCGAAGCGCTAGCGGGGGTCGTTGCGCAGCCCGCCGAGCTTGAGCTTCTGTCCGCCGGTCGCGGGGTCGGCCCGGCCCGGCGTCCCGGGCGGCGGCGTGGTGGGCGTTGTGGTGGGCGTGTCGGTCCCGGGTGCGGTGGCCACCGGCGGCTCGCCCTCGTCGATCTCGGTGCTCGTGTCGTCGCTCTCGCCGCGCCGCTCGGCCTTGAGCGTCTCCTCCTCGAGCTGGATCAGCGCGAGCCACTTCTCATCAGCAAAACTGACGCTGCCGTCGGTGGCGACCACGAAGTCGGCCTTCGGGCTGATCGGGCGGACGAACGCCTCCTTCACCCGGGGCATGCGGATCTCGCGAAACACGACGCTGACGCAGTCGGTGACCCGCTCCGGCAGCACGCCCGCATCGACGCGGTTGGCCAGGGTGCGGCCCTCGCGGTCGACCAGCGACAGACCGGTGACCTCGTAACGACCGGCGGGCACGCGGCCCTCGAGGCACTGCCGGGCGCGCAGCGCCGCGATCGCCGTCTGCTTGCGCAGCTCGAGCCGGGCCTCGGCGGTGTGGTCCTCGGCGGAGAAGCCGAGGCTGACCCAATAGATCACGTCGATGAACTGGACCATGCCGGTCCGGTTTTGGGTCCACTTGACCGCCCGGATCGCCTTGTCGAGGCAGGGGTACATCGCCTCGTCCTTGAAGCCGGTCTCCAGCACCTCGGTGCGCAGGACCTCCCCGGAAGGATTGATGCGGGCGCGGATCCTGATCTGCCCCTCGGGCACGTCGACGTAGGTGGTCTCGCCGTCGCGCTGGCCCAGCTTCATGGTCTCGACGGCCCGGCCGACGAAGCACATCGCCGCGGGCACCCGCAGGTTCTGGGCGATCTCGTTCAGGCGCGTGCGATCGTAGAGGGTCTCCGCCTTCTTCGAGGGCATCAGGATCACGCCCTCGGACGAGCGCCGGACCGCCTTGTCGACGTAGCGCCGCGCCTGCGAGGTGGTGTTCATGCCCGAGGGCGGCGAGGTCCGACCCGCGCCGCCCTTGCCGCTGCAGGCCGCCAGCGCGGGCACCCCGGAGAGCACACCCAGGAGCACCCCGAGAGACAGAACCGGCCGGCGGGCAAGCGCGCTCCGCGCGGCGTTGCGGTCGAATCGCATCAGCATCGCAAGGCGCAGGTGTAGCACGCGCCCTTGCCCACGGGGCCCGAGATTGGCTATTCGTGACGGACCCCATGACCAGCGCTCCCGCCTCGCTCCTGCGCACCCCCCTTCACGACCTGCACGTCGCCCGCGGCGCCAAGATGGTGGACTTCGGCGGCTGGCACATGCCGGTGCAGTACGATGGGATCCTCGTCGAGCATCGGGCGGTGCGCGAGGCAGTCGGCATCTTCGACGTCTCGCACATGGGTGAGATTGATTTCACGGGTCCTGGCGCGCTGGCCGCGGTGCAGCGCCTGATCACCAACGACGCCGCCAAGCTGGTCGACGGCAAGGCGATGTACACCTGCGTCTGTTATCCCGAGGGCGGCATCGTCGACGACTGCATCGTCTATCGCCGCGGCCCCGACGACTTTCGCATCGTCGTCAACGCCAGCAACATCGCCAAGGACTATGCCTACTTCCGCGAGCAGGCCGGCCAGCTGTGCGAGATCGTCGACCGCTCCGAGGACTTCGCGCTGATCGCCGTGCAGGGCCCGAAGGCCCGCGCACTGGTCGCGCAGCTCGCCGGTGAACACCTGCTCGCGGTCCCCAGCTTCGGCTTCGCCGCCGGCACCCTCGCCGGCGTCGACATCGTCGCCGCCCGCACCGGCTATACCGGCGAGGACGGCTTCGAGCTGTTCGTGCCCGCCGCGTCATCGCCGGTCGTGTGGTCGGCCCTGCTCGCCGGCGGCGCCGCGCCGATCGGCCTCGGCGCCCGCGACACCCTCCGCCTCGAGGCCCGCCTCTCGCTCTACGGC
>NZ_JACCSO010000083.1 GCF_013812955.1 Nannocystis sp.
GCGGCGGACCGCACTCGCCTCGCCAGCGCCGCCTCGCTCGCGCGCCTGAACGTCGACGCGGTGCTGACCTCGCGCGACGGCACCCGCAAGCTGCGCCTGCGCACCGCGGACGGCGCGGCCCTCGAGAGCGTGCTGATCCCCAACGAGCAGCGCGGCTACACCCAGTGCGTGTCGTCGCAGGTCGGCTGCGCGCTGACCTGTCGGTTCTGCGCGACCGCCAGCCTCGGCTTCCTGCGCAACCTCGCGACCTGGGAGATCGTCGATCAGGTGTACCAGGCCCAGGACCTGCTGCAGCGCGAGGCCGAAGCGACCGGCGCCCCCTACCCCGGCCGCATCACCAACGTGGTGTTCATGGGCATGGGCGAGCCGCTGCACAACTACAACCAGGTCAAGCGCGCGGCCTTGCTGCTGATCCATCCGCAGGGCGCCGGCCTCGCGGGCCGACGCATCACGATCTCGAGCTCGGGCCTGGTCCCGGCGATCGAACGCTTCGCCCGCGACGAGCTCGCCTCCGAGGTCGGCCTGGCGATCAGCCTCAACGCGACCACCGACGAGGTCCGCGATCGGGTGATGCCGATCAACACCCGCTGGAACATCGCCGCCCTGCTCGCCGCGGTCCGTCAGGTCCCGCAGCAGCGCCGCCGCTTCGTCACCTTCGAGTACGTGCTGCTCGCCGACGTCAACGACACCGACGACGACGCCCGCCGCCTCGCCGCCCTGGTCGGCGACATGCGCTGCCAGATCAACGTCATCCCCTTCAACCCGCACGAGCACGCGCCCTTCAAGCGGCCGACCTCGACCCGCGTGCAGCGGTTCATGGCCCTGTGCCGCGGCCTCGGCCTGCAGGTCTATCTGCGCACCCCGCGGGGTGACGACATCGGCGCCGCGTGCGGCCAACTGGCGCTCACGGCCAAGGACGCCTGAGCCCCAGCACCCGCGACGCTCCTGCTCGCAGACCCGGCGGCGCAGCCGCGACCACGCGCGACTTCGCTTGACGGGGCGGCAACTTGGGCCACAAAGCCCTCATGTCGGAACCAGCGAACAGCGCCGAGTACAGCAAGCAGACCACCTCCCTGTGGATGCGCACCGCCGAGACGCCGCTCCTCGAACCACTCACCGAGGACCTCGAGGTCGATGTCTGCGTCGTCGGCGCGGGGATCGCCGGGCTGACCACGGCCTACCTGCTGGCCTGTGAAGGCAAGCGCGTCGCGGTGCTCGAGCGCGGCCCGATCGGCGCCGGCAACACCGGGCGAACCACGGCCCACCTCTCGAACGAGATCGACGAGCGCTATTCGTCGCTCGAGCGCATCCGCGGCCGCGAGGGGGCCCGCCTCGCCTACGACAGCCACACCGCGGCGATCGAGCAGATCGGCAGCATCGTCCGCGACGAGCGCATCGAATGCGACTACGAGCGCATCGACGGCTACCTGTTCCTCGGCCGCGGCCACAAGGAGAGCGAGCTCGACCACGAGCTCGAGGCGGCGCACCGGGCCGGCTTCACGACCGCGGAGAAGCTCGCGGTCTCGCCGGTCCCGGCCCTGAACCCCGGCCCCTGCCTGCGCTTCCCCGAGCAGGGCCAATTTCACCCGCTCAAGTACCTCATCGGCCTGTGCCGCGGGATCCTGCGCCGCGACGGCCAGATCTTCACCCACAGCGCCGCCGAGGAGATCGTCGGCGGCGAGCGGCCGAGCGTGCGCATGAAGAACGGCAAGACCGTGCGCGCCGGCGCCGTCGTCGTCGCCACCAACTCGCCGATCACCGACCGCTTCGCGATCCACACCAAGCAGGCGCCGTACATGAGCTACGTGGTCGGCCTCCAGGTGCCCGTCGGCACCATCCCGCGGTGCCTGCTCTGGGACACCGAGGACCCGTACCACTACGTACGCCTGCAGTGGGTCGCCGGCACCGACGGCGGCGAGCCCCACGAGGTCCTGATCGTCGGCGGCGAGGACCACAAGGAGGGCCAGGCGGACGACGGCGCGCGCCGCTTCGAGGCGCTCGAGATGTGGACCCGCGAGCGCTTCCCCGGCGCCGGCCCGGTGGTCGAGCGCTGGTCGGGCATGGTGCTCGAGTCGATGGACGGCCTCGCCTTCATCGGCCCCGACCCCGAGGGCGGCGCCAACGTCTACGTCGCCACCGGCGACTCCGGCATGGGCATGACCCACGGCACGATCGCCGGCATGCTGATCCGCGACCTCATCCTCGGCCGTGAGAACCCCTGGGCGGATCTCTACGACCCGCGCCGTAAACCAGTGCTCGCCGCCCGCGACTTCCTGCGCGAGAACCTCAACGTCGGCGTGCAATACGCCAGCTGGATCGGCCCCGGCGAGGTCAAGAGCGTCGCCGACATCGTCGCCGGCTCCGGCGCCCTCCTCCGCCACGGCGCCAGCAAGCTCGCCGTCTACCGCGACGACGCCGGCCAGGTCCACGCCTGCTCCGCCGCCTGCACCCACCTCGGCTGCCCCGTCGCCTGGAACTCCACCGAGTCGACCTGGGACTGCACCTGCCACGGCTCCCGCTTCGACCGCCACGGCAAGGTCATCAACGGCCCCGCCAACAGCGACCTGCAACCGCTGAGCCCGGACGACCTCAAAGCCATCACCTGAAAAACCTGCAAAGCGCCCCCTTGCAGAGGCGAGCCAAAGCCGCTATAAGCTCGCCCCTGACCACTTCGGGCGCGTAACTCAGTGGTAGAGTGCCACCTTCACACGGTGGAAGCCGTAGGTTCGAAACCTACCGCGCCCACGACCTCGTAATGCCGAAAAGGCCCCCAGTTCGCTGCGGGGCCTTTTTTGCGTTCTGGTCTTTCTGGGGTGCTGCGGGTTTGCGGATGCCCTCGCATGTTTGGCCGTGCGGGTGACGTCGCACGGGCTGGCGCGGGGCCGGCTCTCTGCGCAGCGGACCGCATCGTCCCCTCGCAGAAGCCTGGGTGCCGGGGGCCCGAAGGGGGGCGACCGAGTCAAGCGGGAGCGATACCTCCGTCACAACGCCTGCCAGCGAACGACCGCGACCTGTCTGAGGGCGCCCCCCTTCGGGAACCCGGCTACGCCAGGTTATGCGGGCGTAAAGCCGGCCCCGCGCCAGCCCGTGCGACGTCATCCGCACGGCCACACCTCATCCGCCGTACTCGAAAAAATCAATGAACAACAACACCACCGAGCGTAAACAACAGCAGTGTCACGGGACCATCGTTGATCAATTCAACCTCCATGTGGGCAGCGAAGCGGCCGGTCGCCACCGGAATGCCGTGCCCGCGGATCGCAGCAGCGAGCGCCTCATACAGTTCGCGGGCCGGGCCGGGCAGCTCCGCGTGATCGAAGCCGGGGCGGCGGCCCTTCTTGAGGGTGCCGGCGATCGTGAATTGCGAGACCAACAGGCAGGCGCCGCCGACCTCCGCGAGCGTGCGATCCATTGGGGTCGTGCCGGGGAAGCAGCGCAGCGTCACCAGCTTGGCCGCGGTGGCGACGACGTCGGCCCGGGTGTCGCCCTTCTCGACCGCGCTCAGGGCCAGGAGCCCGCGCCCGATCTCGCCGACGACCTCGCCGTCGACGCGCACGCTGGCCCGGGTGACCCGCTGCAGCACCGTCTTCATCGGCTCACACCCAGCCGTACAAGATCGCCGCCAGCAGCGCGAGCCAGGCCGCGAAGTTGATCATGAACAGCGGGTCCTTGAGCATCTCCTCGGTCGGGCTCTCGGCCTCGTGGCGGGTGGTCGCCAGGTGGATGAAGCGCCAGATCCCGACCACGCCGAAGCCCACCGTGTAGACCAGGCGGTTGCTGCCGAACAGCGCGACCACGTGCTCGCTCAGGGTGTAGGCCGTGTACACGCCGAGCGTGGTCACGGCCAGCACGTAGAGGATGACCCGCAGGGTCGGCAGGTCATAACCGGCGAGCGCCGAGCGCTGGCTGGTCGCCTTCTCGCCGGCCGCGAGCTCGTGGGCGCGCTTGCCGAAGCCGAGGAACATCGCCAGCAGGCCGGTGCAGGCCAGCAGCCACAGCGAGGCCGGGACCTTCAGCGCCCAGGCGCCGGCGAGCACGCGCAGGATGAAGCCGGCCGCGATCGACAGCACGTCGACGTATGCGATCTGCTTGAGGCGAAAGCTGTAGGCGAGGTTCAGCGCGAAGTAGCCGCCGAGCGCGAGCGCGTACCACGGCTGCAGGTAATACGCGACCGCGAGGCAGACCGGCACGCAGACCACCGCGAAGCGGCGCGCGACCACCTCGGGGAGCTTGCCCGAGGGGATCGGCCGGTTGCGCTTCTTGGGGTGCGCGCGGTCCTTCTCGATGTCGACCAGATCGTTGAGGATGTACACGCAGCCGGAGATCAGACAAAACAGCGCCACGGCGCCGGCGGTGACCAGCAGGCTGGTCTTGTCGGTCAACAGGTGACCGAACATCAGCGGCACGGCGACGAAGAGGTTCTTGATCCACTGCCGGGGTCGCAGGGTCTTCAGGAGGGCGAGCAGCACGGGCCGGCGGACTATCGCACGCCGCGCGGGCGCTCGCCACGGGCACTCGCGGGCGCTCTCCACGGGCGCGGCGCTCCCCACGGGCCCTCACCCCCCTGCTTGCCGCTAAAGGTCGACAGATCGCGCCGGCCTGGCTAGCTTGGGCCGACCTTGGCCGGCACCCTCCAGTCGTCCGGATCGCTCAGCGTCGCGGTCGCCGTCTCGCGCGTGCTCGGCCTCGTGCGCGAGTCCCTCAAGGCGCGCCTCATCGGCGCCGGCGCGCTCGCGGACACCTACGCGGTCGCGTTTCGCATCCCCAATCTCCTGCGCGACTTGCTCGCCGAGGGCGCCCTCTCCAGCGCCTTCGTGCCGACCTTCACCGCCTCGCTGGTCCAGGAAGATCGTGATCGAGCCCACCGCCTCGCCGACCTCGCGCTCGCCGGGCTGCTGCTGCTGACCGGCGCCCTGACCCTGCTCGGCGTCATCTTCGCCGAGCAGCTGGTGTGGCTGATCACCTCCGGCTGGGACCACGAGAAGGTCATCGTCACCGCCGAGCTCACCCGCATCATGATGCCGCTGATGATGCTCGTCAGCGTCGGCGCCGTATGGACCGGCGTCCTGAACGCGCAGCGGCGCTACCTGACGCCCGCCTACGCGCCCGCGGTCTTCAACATCCTCAGCGTGCTCGTCGGCGGCGGCCTGTGGCTCGCCGGTTTCAGCGGCACCCAGGCGGTGCTCGGGTGGAGCATCGGCACGCTCGCTGCCGGCCTCGCCCAGACCTTCATGCTGATGCCGCCGCTGTGGCGCCTCGGCTACCGCCCGCGCCTGCGCCTCACCGGCCTGTGGACCCACCCCGGGATCCGCCGCATCGTCATCCAGATGCTGCCGGCCGTGCTCGGCATCGCCGCGCTGCAGCTCAACATCTTCGTCAACACCCGCTTCGCCGCCAGCCTCGGCGACGGCCCGGTGGCCCAGATCGAGCTCGCGTTTCGCATCTTCTACCTGCCGATCGGGATGTTCGGCGTCGCCCTGGCGACCATCACGACCACCCAGGTCTCGGAGGAGGCCGCGCGCGGCGATCGCAGCGGCCTGGTCCAAAAGACAGGTGAAGGCCTGTCCGCGCTGTGGATGCTGACCACCGCCAGCACCGTCGGCCTGTGCGTGCTGGCGCGACCGATCGTCGCCCTGCTCTACGAGGGCGGCGAATTCACGGCCGCCAACACCGTCGCCGTCGCCGACATCCTGAGAGCCTATGCGCTCGGTCTCGTGCCCTACAGCATGGTCAAGATCGTCGCCCCGGCCTTCTACACGCTCGATCGCCCGCGCCTGCCGCTGCTCGCCTCGCTGACCGCCGTCGCCGTCACGATCGGCTTCAACGCCGCCACCTACCAGCTGCTCGGCGCGCCCGGCCTCGCCCTCGGGACCACGGTCGGCGCGCTGTTCAACATCGGCCTGCTGCGATTTTTCTATCACAAGCACGTCGGCCCGCTCGCGCGACCCGGACGCTGGCGCGAGCTCGGCTGGCTGTTGCTCGCCAACCTCGCCATGGCCGCCGCGCTGACCCTCGCGTGGTGGGGCGTCGACCTCGGCCTCGAGCGCCTCGCCCTGTCGGGTCTGCTGCACAGCCTCGCCCTCGCCTTCGCCCTCACCCTCGTCATCGGGCTCGGCTTCGCGGTGTTCGTCAGCGTGCTCGGAGCCGGCGACTTCCCCGGCGCCGCGAGCCTCGCACGCATGCCCGCCGGGCTGTGGCGGCGGATCCGTCGCCGCCGCGCCTGACCTTGAGGCCAGCTCACAACTCCTGGCAGACCTCGGGCGCGCACACCGAGGCCGCCGGATCCGTCGCGCAGAACAGCGGCGCCTCGCACCCGAAGATGCATCGCTCGCCCGCGCCCGGCCGCGGCGCGCATGCGAACGCTCGAACACCCACGCATCAGCCGACCCGCTGCTGCGCCGCTGCTGCTGCGCCGAGGATGCCCGCGAGCAACGCCTCGAGCGGCAACGACCCCGGATGCACGTCCATGCGGCCGAGGCAGCGCTCCATGTCTCGCACGACCGGCGGGAGCGCGCGCCGGCGAGCGCCGCCGATCAGCGCATGCGCGGCGAGGCGCTCGCTGCTCGGTCGGCGGGGCCAGCTGCCGAGGTCGACCGCGACCGCCAGCTCCTGACCGAGCTCGGGGCCCAGCGCCGCGAGGGCGCGCAGCACCAGCTCGTCGAGGACCTCACCGGCGAGCGCCAGCTTGTCTTGCATGTACGCGTACACCTCCTCGACGCTCATCTCGCGCTCGAGGTCGAGGTGCAGGTTGGCGAGGATCGACGGCACCGGCGGCAGGGTGATGTGGATCGGCTGCGGCACGTCGCTCGCGCGGACGGCCCACTCGGCCAGCAGCTTCTGGGCCCGGAATTGCTGCTCCGCGAAGCCCTGGGACAGCGCCTCGAAGCGGTCGTGCTCGGCGTCCGGCAGCGCGAAGATGCGGCGAAAGAAGTAGTGGCAGACGAACGACCAGTAATTAAAATCGTCCCAGTAGACCTTGGCCGCCATCACCCGCGGGCGCCCGTACACCGGCGCGGCCTTGCGGTACAGCTCCGTCGTGACGTCGAAGAAGCGCAGGTAGATGCGATCGTAGCGCTCCGTCAACGCCGCGACGTCGCCGCCGCGCAGCTGCGCCTTGACGATCTCGGTCGTGAACGAGTTGGCGAGCGCGATGAAGTCCGAGCCCGGCGAATAGAACGGGTCCGCGAACACCCCCGCGTCGCCGATCAGCGACCAGCGCTGCGGCGAGAAGCAGCGCTTCGCGCCGTGGCTGTAGTTGCGCAGGCACAGGAAGTCCTCCGCCGGCATGTCCTTGATCTGCGCGTAGCAGAGCGGCTCGTGGGTCTCGACCCAGGCCAGCGCCCGCTCGAAGGTGCGGATCGTATCGAAGGCATGGACCTCGTCGTGCACCACGATGCCGAGCGAGGTGTGCGCCTCGCCGCCGGCACCCGGCGCGAGCGGGATGTACCACAACCAATAACCCACGCCCATGAAGTGCACCGTCGAGTACCAGCGCAGATGATCCGGATCGCGCTGATGCCACTGACGGTCGCTCGCCGGCACCAGATCGGCGAGGTCGACCCGGCCCTTGACCCGCCACCACGCCGCGTTGGCGTTGTGGCCGCTCGGGACCTTGAGGCCCAGCTTGCCGCGCAGCAGCCCGCGGCGCCCGGTGGCGTCGACGAAGTAGCCGGCCTGCAGCGTACGGACCTGCTCGCCATCGACGCTGGCGATGTGCACCACGTGGTCGCCCCCGTCCTCGGCGAGGTCGACGTCCTTGACCACATGACCCTCGATCAGCTCGACCCCGTCGGCCTCGTCGAGGTCGCGCAGGTGCTGCTCGAGGCGGCCGCGGTCGAGCTGAAACGACGGCACGCGCGACGGCTCCGGCGGACCGATCTCGGTGCGCATCTCGAGCGCCAGGGTCTGTCCGCCGCCGGGGAAGAAGCGCAGCCCGTTCTTGATGTAGTGCTCGGCCCGCAGGTACTCACCGAGGCCGAGCACGACCCCGAAGTAGTGCGCCGACAATTCGACCGACGACTCACCGACCTTGTGCGCCGCCGCCCGCAGCGGCCGGCGCTGGCGCTCGATCACGGCCACCCGCGCCTCCGGCAGCTCGCGTCGCAGCTGGCGGGCCAGCGTCAGTCCAGCGAGACCACCGCCGCCGATCACGACGTCGAAGCGAGGCACGATCGGCGCGGTGGTGGCATCGGCAGTCATGGCGGGCGCCGAGCATAGCGAAAAACCCTGCCCCCCGTCAGGCCCGTGCGCCAGCCCGTGCGACGCCGTCGCACCAGCCACACGCGCGCAGCGGCGCCGTCAGGGCTTGACGAACTTGAACACGAAGCGGTCGCTCTCGCCGCGCAGGCCCTTCGCCTCGGCCGCCCGCGGCGACGCGTTCCAGTCCATCGGATCCTCGGGATGGCGCAAGAACTCGCCCTCGGCCGCGAGGCGAAATCCGGCCGCCTCGACCTCCTTGCGGACCAGCGCGGCCTCGATGCGATGCAGCGTCTGGGCCTCGCTGACGCCGGTCCCGGATCGACCGCTGTGATCGACGATCACATAGCTCCCGCCCGGCTTCAGCGCCGCGAAGATCGCCTTGTTCATGCGCGCCCGGTCGACCTTCATCCACACGGTGTCGTGATAAAACAGCACCATCAGCACCGCGTCGAGGTCCTTCGCCTCCGGCGGCAGCGGATCGTCGAGCTCGCGGTCGACCCGCTGCACCGGCTTCATCACCGGCTTCGCCAGACGATCGCTCCAGCCCTTCTCGGCGAAGCGCTCGAGCACGAAGCGGTTGTTCTGGCCGAACACCTGCCCGCTCGGTCCGACCGCGCGGGCCAGCAGCTCGGCGGTGTAACCGAAGCCCGCCATCAGCTCGGCGGCCCGCATGCCCGGCTTGAGATCGAGGAAGGCCAGCAGCTCGATCGGCTTACGCTGGGCGTCGACGACCCGATCTTCCTCGCCGCGATCCGGCGCCGCGACGATCGCCGAAGCCGCGGCCCTGGCATCCGCCTCCGCCGGCGCCGCGGTCTCCGCAGGCGCTGCCTCCGCAGGCGCCGCGGTCGACGAGCTCACCGGAGCCGGCTCCCGGGGCGCAGCAGGGGCCTCGGCCGGCTTACAGGCCAGCGCACACAGCGGAAGCAACAGGGCGCACAAGCTCAGGTGTCGCATCGCCGCGACCATACCAGCGCCCGAAACCCGCCGCGAGCGCCTAATCGCGCACGCCGGTCACGCGCACCCGCATGCCGCCCGAGGGCCCGACCGTGATGCCGCGCTGCACGGCCCGCACCGGCGGCCCCTCCGCCTCGAGGTCGAAGCGAGCGCACAGCTCGGCGAGCACGATGCGCATCTCATGCTCCGCGAACGCGGCACCGAGGCAGCGCCACACCCCGCTGCCGAACGGGAACATCTGCCACGGCGGCGGCCGGCGCTCGAGCATCCGCTCGGGCTCGAAGGTCTCCGGGTCCTTCCAGATCGCCGGGTCACGGTGCGTGAGGTAGATGCAGGCCAGCACGATCTCACCGGGCTTCACCTCGCGACCGCCGAGCGTCATCGGCACCTTCAGCCGCCGTGACACGCCGGTGGCGATCGGGTACAGCCGCATCGACTCGTTGATCGCGGCCCCGAGGTACGTCAGCTCGCGCACGCGCGTGGCATCGATCGGCCCCGCGCCCATCACCGTCTTCAGCTCCGCGCGCACCCGGGCCAGCGTCGCCGGGTTGTGCATCAGGCAATGCATCGCCCAGCACAGCGAGATCGAGGTCGTCTCATAACCACCGAGCAACAACAACAGCAGCTGCTCCTTGAGCTCGTCGCGGCCCATGCCGGCGCCGTCGTCGAAGCGCGCCTGCAGCAGCGTCGCCAGCACGTCGCTGCGGGTCTCCGGGCCCTCCGCGACGCAGCGATCGATCTCGGCGTCGAGCAGCGCATGGATCCGGCCGAGGCGGTCGGCGATCCGCCACAGCGGCCAGCGTGAGGGTACGAACGTCGCGTCCGGCCGGGTCATCGCCGCCGCCGTGCTGTGGTCGTGAAACCACCGCTGGGCCCCTGCCGGCGTGCGCGCCGCAGCCAGCGCCAGCGCCTCCGGACCGAAGATCTGGCGCAGATAGCCGATCACCAGCTGGCGCAGCTCCTCGAGCCGCGGACCCTCCGCCACGCCGAACACGCAGCGCATGATGACCCGCAGGGTGATCTCCTGCATCGGGTCGAGCAGCGCCAGCGAGGCGCCCGGCTTCAGACCGCCGAGCACCCGCAGGGTCAGGTCGTGCATGGTCGGACCGAAGGCCCGGACGCTCTCGGCGCTGAAGGCCGGATTCATCATCTTGCGGCGCTTGCGGTGCGGATCGTCGTCCATCCGGATCAGCGACTGCGGCCCCAAAAACAGCTCGACGCCGCCCGCGAAGCGCTCGAACTGCTCGTAGCTGCCCGCCACCAGCTGGCGCACCCCCTCGGGGTCGACGCACACGTACACCGTCTCCATCCCCGCGATGCGCAGCCGGAACATGTCCCCGTCGCGGCGATACAGGCGCTCGAGCAGCCCGTACGGGTCCCGGCCCATCGCCACGATGTTGGCGATCGGGTTGTCGAGCAGGCGCTGGCGGGCGTGGGCGGCGAGGGCAGCGAACATGGAGTGGCAG